>JAPLKC010000028.1 GCA_026388255.1 Pseudomonadota bacterium
AGGTGACCCATAATGCCATATTCCGTAAACTTGAAGACATGATGGATGTCCTGGAGCACGAAATCCGGCATCTTACATCAGACAGACTGGCCCAACTCTGTCAATGTTCATATTTATGACATTACAAGGAGGAAATGATATAAATGGTATCCTGTCCTTAATTATTGCGTCGTTATCGACTTTCCGGAGATTTTAGTAATTCCTGAACTATTTTAGAAACTTCATCCCGAAAATAGGAGGATGATGCTTGCAAATACCAGGTAGTAGCCGATGTATGTAAGGGATATCAAAAAACTGTATTGTACACATAGGAGTTTATACTACCGATTAAGTCAAACTGCCTTAACTACAAGCTTATATAGAACACCCAGAACACAACAAACCTTTGAGCACAGACATCTATATCATTAATAATTATGTTGTTAATGAAAGGATTGAATTTTGTGTCATGCAGACAAGCAGAAAGATGCTTAAATACTTATTTATAAAGCAATTATTTTGTTTGTGCCTTCAAATACCGTTTGTTAAAAACCACAATTCCGATAAGGCCGATACCAAGAAGGAATATCATGGCAGGCTCGGGTACCCCTGTAGTCCCGGGCACCTTATCTCTACCACCGTTTTTAAACCCTCTGAAACGAGTAATGGCAAAAGCGCCTTCACTTGATTTTGCCTCGAAAAAGCTGCCCGTACTCAGTTGATCCAGACTATTTCCGGTCATAGCAAAAATGAAACTTGCAGATCCTCCTACAGGGATTCCATTTTTTGTATTACCGCTACCCAGGAAATTTCCACCTATTGCTGCACCGATATCAAAAGCACTGAACGGCGATGCAGAAATGGAATCTTGAAAACATGACGCCCCAAGAAGGCTAAAAAACTTGTTTGAACCTGTTACGCTCACACCGCTAATGAAGTTATTTGGATTGTTAAATGCAAATCCTGTTAAAAAGCCTCCGTTATTTGAAGAGCTAATATTTTTTAACGTAACGTCCAGTGTTGTAGTTGATGGTGAAAGAAGCCTGTACGTGAATTCACCGATAAAATTACCGAACCCCTTAGTGCTTCTTGATGTATCTCCGGTAAATGTTTGTGTTTGGGCATAATTGATTGAGGGTGTCAAGAGAAAGAGAATAAATACGACAATCATTAATCCTGAAACATAATATTTATTTTTTTTATCGTCCATGTTCATCCCCTGAATTAATATACTACAACAACAACTATATTAATTATAATGCATTTGTTTGTTTTGATAATGACATTTATCACAAAATCGTAGATTCTTTTTTATAATTCTATGAAAGTATTAACAGAAAATATTTAAAACATGATTTTAAATTGGTTCCTTATTAATAGTGGAATTATAGATAAAAGTCCGGGAACTTCTTGTGCGGTTACCTCTTGCAATCCTCTATAGAGCCACGGATGCATTTTGTACCATCGGTCCAGGTTGCATCAGACAGGTCTGCGCGGAGCAGTGTCACGCCAGTCATTATGGCATCAGTGAGGTTTATGAAATTCATGGTTGTATTTGACATATTTACGTTAGACAGTTTTGTCCCTACCATGTTCACATAGGACAGTTTTGCGGTGGACATGTTCACATTGGACAGTTTTGCACCAGTAAGGTATGCGCTGGACAAATCCGTATTAATCATATTAACATTTGTTAAGGTTGCATTACTTAGGTTCACAGCAGTCAAATCTGCTCCAGACATGTTTGTGCCTGAGAGAATTGCATTGGTCATATTTGTTCGAAAAAGATTCGCGCCGGACATTTTTGCACCTGTCAGGTTTGCACCTGTCAGGTTTGCATTAGCAAGGTCAGCACCGGAAAAGTTTGCATTAGTAAGGTCAGCACCGGAAAGATTTGTACCAGACAGTTTTGCATTGGTTAGGATAGCACCAGACAAATTTGCGTCTGGAAGATCACAATATGGGCAACTCTTTGTCGATTTTAGTATCTCCAGATCAACTTGACTGAATGTATATGCTTTGCATAATATAAACATTAAAGCCGCCAAAACCATACATGGAATGAAAACAGTTTTTTTGGTAACCATTATGATGCCCCCTTTTTTAGGCTACAAAGGAGTTAATCCCTTAAAGCCAAAACCTTTTTTGAATACCCTGTTTTTTTATTAAATTTTACTTATACCCATTTAATTGAATTAAAAACCTAAACATTATATACATATTCAATGTCAAATTATAACAGAAAAGACAAAGATTCAATTATTATATTCACAAAAGATATAAAAAAACGATGTAGGTCAACGTTTTTCCTTGACAATATTTTATACTATATATAGTATCTATTTATAGTTGTAATACAATATGTGGGGGTTTTAAATCAAAATTATCTTAGATACCTCATGCTATAAAAATAAATATGAAATAAGAATGGATTATTTGCTGCTATTGATTTTACAATGCTTTTGAAGGTAGAATTGTATCGGGGATTAGAACTTATATTGATTATTCTAATTTTTATATTTGCTTTATTATGATAGTGCTAATATTTTCTGATATGACGAAATATTTGTGCAATGGCGGTAGCTTATAAAAAATAGGATATCCAAATATATTCAATAATTATGAACTATTGGATGATTATAGGTTGAAACTTTTGGCAGAAAAAAGAATACTGATGGGTGTTTTCTGTATTTTTATTTTAGTCGGCTGCGGAGGACCCATGGTCTTGAACCCTGCAAATTATGCGATTCCACAGACACATATTTATCCGCGCCCGGAATTGTTTTCACCGGATACAAACTATAAAGTTCAGGTCGGCGACACCCTTGACATCAAGTTTTTCTATAATCCTGAATTGAATGAAAAAGAACTTCCAGTGCGCCCGGATGGACGAATTTCACTTCAACTCATTGATGAAATTGTTGCAGCCGGATTAACACCGGATGAATTAAAAAATCTTCTTAAAAGGAAATATGAAACAACAGAGTTAAAAAATGTTGAAATAGCGGTTGTGGTTAGATCTTTTAGCCACCAAAAAGTTTTTGTTGATGGAGAAGTAGGTGCGCCCAGATTAGTTCCAATAATGGGTCAGCTAACTGTGATGCAGGCAATTGCACAGGCTAATGGCATGAGGGAATCAGCAAGACGTTTCGAAGTTATTGTGATTCGCCGGGGAAGGGACCACAAGCCAATGATCACAACTGTCAATCTTGAAAAAGTTATTGATGGGACCGATCTTAGTCAAGATATCCTTCTTATGCCTTTCGACATAGTATATGTTCCAAGGTCGCCTATCGCAAATGCTGACCTGTGGGTAGATCAATATATAAGACGACTCTTACCATTTGCTTTGCCGACGCCACTCCCTACGCCTACTATAACTTATTGATATGACAGGACAAGAACAAACATATAGTTTACGCGATATTTTATCGATATTCTTCAAGCATAAATACAAGATTATTTTTTGTTTTTTCCCTATCGTTATTATTACTTCCGTTATTGCTTTGGCTTTGCCTGTGCACTATGTAGCAAAAACAGTTATTATGGTGAAGCCGGGAAGAGAATTTGCTCCTTCATCGGACCTCATAGCCAATGAAAATAAACTGCCTATAATCAGTACTGAAACAATTGTCAATACAGAAATCCATATTCTTACAAGTAATGATTTGATTGCTAAGGTCGTAAGTACTATTGGAGTATATAATATATATCCAGAACTCAAAGGCAAAGGCCTGTCTTTACAGGCTGCAGAAAGTTCAGCGGTAGAGAGGATTATTCAGGACCTGCTGATAAAGCCAGTACCGGGCAGCAGTACGATTGAAATTTATTGTAGAAATGCTAACCCTAAGGTGGCAGCTAATTTGGCAAATGCATTAACTCAGTACCTTAATGACAAGCACCTCGAGGTTTTTGGAACAAAAAAAACCCTCTTTATAGAAGAACAGCTAAAAGCCAATGAGGTAAAATACAGAGAATCTATGAATAAATTAAATACATTTAAAGAAACAAACCAAATTACAAGCATTAAAGAACAATATTGGTTTATTATCGGAAAAAGAACAGAGTTAGAATCAACCTTGAAAATTGAGGAAAGCAAGCTGGAGGAGTTGAGAAAAAAAATCTCCTTTCTGAAAAGCCAAAAGAAAAAAGCTGTTGCAGATTTGTATACAGCGCATGTGGGGGGAAGATTAGTAGATCTTGAGGCAAAGGAAACCCAATTATTGGCAACATACAAAGAAAATAGTCGTCCAGTGATAAACCTGAGAAAAGAAATACAAAGAGTAAAAGATGCTTTACGACAATATGAAGAAGAGCAGAAAGAAAGTCAGGAATGGTCCACTCTGGAAGCGGATGTAGGGCCTCAAAACCTGAAGATTGAAAATCTTAGACAACAAATTATCAGGTTGGATAAACAGCTTGCCTCTCTTAGCTCCAGTAGTGAGGAATTAAATCGATTGGAACGCGATGTGGCCGTAAGCCAGACAAACTACGAGGCCTACCTGAAGAGGCATGAAGAACAAATGATTGCTGAAGACATGGATCGGAGAAAAATAACTAATATTCAAGTTGTAGAGCGGGCTTCCGTGCCTGTATCGCCAGTGAAAGCGAACCAGAGGAGGGTTATTGGTATAGGTATGTTTTTGGCAGCAGCAGCAAGTCTTGGTCTGGCTTATTTAGCTGAATACCTTCCTCAGTGTATGACAACACCTGAAGCCATGAACCGTCGTTTACGCCTGCCCGTCCTTATAGCTGTTTCATATAAGATGCCCCGGAGGTAATGCTAAGAAGTGTATCTTAACTACTACGGCCTTAAACAAGAGCCCTTTCACATTACGCCTGACCCTGCATTTCTGTTTTTGAGCAATAGCCATAAACAGGCATTAGCGTCAATGATGTATGCCATTGAAAAAAAGAAAGGATTTGCTGCAATCACCGGTGGAGTCGGGGTTGGGAAGACAACTATTCTGCGCTCCTATCTTGACAGGATGGACCACGAACACCTTAAACTGATATATATATTTAATCCTAATATCCCTTTTAAAAGCCTGGTTGCTGTTATTCTCCAGGAGTTGGGTTCTAAGCCGGCCACATATGACATATCCGATATGGTACATCAACTTCATCTCGTTTTAATAGATGAGTACGGTGCAGGACGTGATGTTATAGTAATAATAGATGAAGCACAAAACATGCCCATAGAAACGCTGGAAAATCTTCGCATGCTATCTAATCTCGAAACTTCAACAGACAAACTGATACAAATTATACTTATTGGCCAATCAGAATTTGATGAGATACTTAACAAGTACGAACTGCGGCAGCTTAAACAGCGAATTGCAATTCGTTCGATAATAGCCCCCCTTCCACCGGAAGAAAGTTTGGCATATATTAAACATCGTTTAACAAAAGCAGGTTTAAAGGAAGGTCAGGTTTATTCAGTTTTCAACAAAAGCGCTCTTCAACTCATAATACAACAATCAAAAGGTATTCCAAGAATCATAAATATTCTCTGCGATAATTCCCTTATTACCGGTTTTGGTCATCAACAATATCCTATTACATCAAAAATTGTAAATGAAGTTATTTCTGATTTTTACGGCAAACAAGAACATACATATTTTTTTAAGTGGCAGCATGCTGCCCTGGCCGCTTTACTTCTCCTGCTCTTCGCCTTCTTGATGTCGTCTTACAGGAATACACTGACATCAATGCTTACTGATTTATTCTGGAGGCAAAACAAAGCGGTTGTTGCCGTAGAAGAGATGAAATCTACGGCAACCGCTAAAGCCAACATTAAACCTGTAATACAAAAGAAGGAACCGGACATTCCGAAACAAATTCAGGAGGAAGATCAACCGGATGTGCCCGTAATCAAGATCATTGGAAAGGGAGACAACCTTATCCAACTAATAGAAGATGTATATGGTATTAAAGACAGAAAATTTATTGATAAAAAACTGATGGAATTCATCAGGAAGAATAATCCGCACATAAAAGATATGAACAAAATTTTAGTGGGTGATAAGATTGAATAACAGAAAGTCAAATTAAAACAAAGGATAGTTTTTGAGCAAAATCTTTGAAGCATTAGAACATGCCAGACAGAAACTGAGGCATTCTCGTACAACTTCATCCGTTCCGGAGGCTTCAAGGCTAAATATGGAATACGATATGGTTCAGCTTTATCAGGTGCTTAGCCACCATTTCTCTGATAAAGAAAAAAAGGTTTTTCAATTTATTGGTTCAGTGCCGCGAGAAGGGACATCTACTATCACTCGTGAATTTGCAAGCACCCTCGCTTTAAGGCTGGGCAAGAGCGTTTTACTTCTCGATGCTGATCCGGAACTACCAACACATCACCATGCATTCAATATTAATATGAATCATGATATGAAAGAAGTAATTAAAGATGGTCTCCCTATAGTAGAAGCTTTGTATCACGTTGGAGACACCAGCTTATTTATCAGTATTATGTCTTTGAGCTCAACATATGACGCTGACCTTTTTGACTCACCAAAGATTGATAACATATGGGAACAGTTGAAGAAAAGGTTCGACGTGATTCTTGTTGACTCGCCGCCAGGAGGTTCCTCTCCAATTGGTTTTACAATATGTAGAACCGTGGATGGCGTTATTATAGTTGTAGAGGCGGAGAAAACGAGATGGCCCGTAACATCTAGTATAAAAGAAAGGCTCCTGCAAAACGGGGCCAATATTATTGGTGCCGTGTTTAACAAACGTAAATTTTACATTCCGCCATGGATTTATAAAAGACTTTAGTAATATAATAAATCGTGTTTCATTAACAAATAAATATAAATAGAACCTAAAAGGCATCTTCTATGGTATCAAAAATATGTGCCTCTCTAATGGATCATGATTATGGAATCTACGTTGAGGATTATTTTAGCGAATTGCTTCGTGTTGAGAGAAAAAGATCGGAGCGTTCTAAAGATCACTTTTTATTAATGCTTCTTGATATCAGTATGTTTCAGGAATCAGATAATAAAAAAGGAATTGCCGAACAAATATCATCGACATTATGTGCCTCAGTCAGAGATATCGATGTAGTGGGCTGGTATAAACACGATACTGTAATAGGGGTAATGTTCCGGGAGATAAAAGAAGCTAAGGAGCGTTTAGGTTCTGTGCGGGACATGATCTTACGGAGAATATACAATAAATTGTTGAACTTTTATGACGTGGAACATATTAAAAATATACTTGTTTCCTGCCATTCGTTTCCGGAGAGCAATGAAATCACTCTTGCCAACGCCCCCCTCCTTGATTTAAATTTATATCCAGACCTGTTGCTATCAACTAAAACCCCGCTAAACGTTCTTTCATTTTTTATTAAGACCCTCATGGATGTTTTCGGGAGTCTTGTAGGGATTATTATCTTCTCTCCTTTATTTATAGTTATTGCGCTGTTGGTAAAATATTCATCTCCTGGACCTGTGTTTTTTAGACAAGAACGGGTAGGGCTGTTTGGAAAGGTTTTTACCTTTTTGAAATTCAGAACAATGTATGTCAACGAGGATTTGGAAATACATAAACAATTTGTTACAAAATTTATCAGTGGACAGGAAGATGATAGTACAGGAGCAGAGAAAGCTGAAAAAGAAATAATCTATAAAATGAAAAACGATCCAAGAGTTACCCGGACAGGAAGATTTTTAAGAAAAACAAGCTTAGATGAACTCCCTCAACTACTGAATGTCCTTAAGGGAGATATGTCTCTTGTTGGACCAAGACCTCCCATACCATATGAATACGAACAATATGATGTCTGGCATAAAGGGAGGATACTGGAATTCAAACCTGGAATCACCGGGCTCTGGCAGGTAGAAGGACGGAGCCTGACTTCATTTAATGAAATGGTGCGTCTGGATATAAAATATATCAGGGAATGGTCTCTGTGGCTTGATATAAAAATATTATTTAAAACACCCTTGGTTGTTCTGAAAGGTAAAGGAGCATATTAATTGATCAATTGATCAGGCCAAAAACTAAACCTATTCTCCTGATCATTGAAACTTATAATTGGATATTTAACATAAAACACAAAAAAATAAATTAAGGAGAAAACATGATTCGCATAGGCGTAGTAGGTTATGGTTATTGGGGACCGAACATAGTAAGAAATTTTGCAACAACAGATGGAGCCGAAGTCCTTTCTGTATGTGATATACACGAGGATATGCTAAAGCGTGCCAAAAAAGCTAATCCAAACGTTCAGGTCACAAAGAATTCGGACGATATATGTTTTTCGACAAATATTGATGCTGTAGCTATAGTTACACCGGTATTCACACACTTTGATATTGCGAAGAAAGCCCTCCAGAATGGCAAGCATGTTTTTGTTGAGAAACCTTTTACTTTTACTGTTGCTCAAGCAAAAGAACTGATAGAGTTGGCAGACAGAAAAAATTTAAAAATAATGGTTGATCATACTTTTCTTTTCACCGGCGCAGTTCGTAAGATTAAAGAGATTATTGATGAAGGAATTCTTGGAAGCCTTTATTATTTCGATTCTATGAGGGTAAATCTGGGCCTTTTTCAACATGATGTAAACGTGATTTGGGATCTCGCACCTCATGACCTGTCAATTATGGATTATCTTATTAAGGACAAGCCCACCGCAATAGTAGCAACGGGGGCTGCTCATTTTGATAAGGAACCGGAGGATATAGCTTACATTACCTTATATTTTCCTAACAATATGATTGCTCATTTCATCGCCCTATACGTAACAAAGTCTGTTTTGTTCTGTAAGATCAGTTAGTTAAGTATGCTTTTCCTCCATATTGAGTTATGGGGCATTGCTCTTATTCTTTAAAGGATAAGAGGCAGATCGTCAAGATAAAAATATA
>JAPLKC010000029.1 GCA_026388255.1 Pseudomonadota bacterium
AGAGGGGCCCACAATATCGAATAACAGCGGTATATACAAATGGTATATCGATCCTGAAAAATGCCTCGACTTTTGGGCACGCAACAATGGGAGTTGCGGAAACTGCGTCCGTGTCTGCTCCTACAATAAGCTGCCGGGTAAGCTGCACGATATGGCGAGATTCCTGATTAAACACGCATCCTGGCTGAACCCTGTTCTTGTCGGGATGGACAAGCTGGTCGGCTACGGCAGTCGGGTCAAGACGGAAGATGCCTGGAAATGAAAGGGCCTATTGCCAGACTCAACTTCTCCACAAATTGACTCTAAATTTGTTTTTGACTAACGACTATTCGCTGTAGTTAAGATACGAAGCAATACAATTTGAGACCTTTGCAAAAGCACTCTAATTGCTCTTTTCTGCCATGCTTGTGCAAGCGATATCCAGTAAATTCAATAATCTCTGGATACCGGTTTTCACCCACGGATCATCCGCAAGCAGGTACCCGCACTCCGGGGCAGGCTTAATGACGGCATTTTTAGAGTCTTGCAAAGGTCTTTGTTAAATCAATAGATACCTCGCAGCTCTGCTGCGGAGTAGTTCATTTGCAATTAGGTTGTTGTCAGAGAAAACCAGGAAACCCCGGTGAAATTGTGGGAAGACAAATTTAACTTAAATATTCTTTCCTTTTCTGGTATAAAACATAATTGATTAAGGTTACTTCGGATATTAAAAAATAACGGATGCGCAAAACTGTATGAAACATGAAAGAAACAATCAGTCTGCCGGGATGTTTTTTATTGTCATTAAGGAATCCATAGGATCTTTTCTGGGTCACAACAATTTTGAGATGTCCGTTGCCCTTGCTTCATACGGTTTTTTTTCGATCATTCCGCTCCTCTTCTTTGTGGCGTATCTTTTCGGCAGCTATGATGCCCTTTCTCAGCAGGTCATCAAGGGTATTGAGAATCTTTTGCAGCATGTATTGCCGAACTTTAATATGTTCACGATAAAAGAATTCTATTTTTCCACCAGCTACAGAATCACCTGGGGTTTTATCAGCCTGTCCCTGATCTTTGTGTCTCTGATGTCTGTAAGTGATTCCCTGCGGACGGCCTTCCTTAAGATTTTTAATATTACACGGGAGATATCCTTTCTCCGGGTACAACTTATCAATATAGCGACAACAATGCTTATGCTCGCCCTGTTCATTGTCCTTGTCGCAGGTGAAATGGCATATATATCATTTGCGCGCCCATTTATTGATAGCATACCTTTTCTTAAGGGCAGCGGGGATGTCCTCGCATCATTAATAGTGACAAGTGTGTGCATGGTCATGGTTTATATTGCATTCCCGCCTAAAAGGCTCAAGGCCTGTCATATTGTAACAATATCCATCATTACCGCCATCCTCCTTGTCACGATGAAAAACCTCTTTACCCATTTCCTGAGCTTTAATCCTGATTATGGTATCGCCTTCGGTTCCCTGAAGACATTCTTCATAATGATCATCTGGGTGTATTACAGTTTTCTGGTAATCCTCTTTGGTGCTGAAATCATAGTAAATATCGGAAAAAAAGATGCCCTTCTATTGAAAAAACTATTTCTCAGCGTAGAAAATATTGAAAAAATCCCGGAAAGGTTCATCAACAGGTATACCAGGGTATATAACATGGATGATATTGTTTTTACGGAGGGAGAGCATGGCGATGTCATGTTCTTTATCGTATCCGGGACAGTCAGTATAAGCAGAAAAAATCAGATTATCAGAACTATGAAGAGAGGCGACTATTTCGGCGAAATGTCTATGCTCCTCAATGCTCCGAGGACAGCAACTGTAATTACATTGGAAGACAACACGCGGATTGTTGTCATTTCACAGGAGAACTTTGAAACTATCCTGAAGGAAAGCCCCGAGGTTGTCCTTACTATTCTTAAAGAAATGACCTTACGGCTCAAATTAACAAACGAAAGTATCTGATCTTTGGAACCACTTGTTCCACGAGTCGTTCTTGTTCCATCCGTCGCACTCAGAAAGGCTGCCACGGCCTTTGTACTATATGCCCAGATATGCCTCTGTAACCCTCGCATCGTGCTTGAGCGCTGATGATTCGCCTTCCATGACAATGCTCCCGTTTTCAAGGACATTGGTTCTCTGAGAGTGTTCCATTGCTATATGGGCATTCTGTTCAACAAGTATCATTGATATATGCTTTTCTTTATTTATAAACTGTATCAACGCAAATATTTCTTTTGTAATAATAGGTGAAAGCCCCATAGAAGGCTCATCAAGGAGCAGGAGCTTTGGATTGGCCATAAGCGCCCTCCCCATGGCAAGCATCTGTTGCTCGCCTCCTGACAGGGTCCCCGCAGGTTGCTTCAAACGTTCACCAAGCCTGGGAAAAGTAGTAAGAATGAGCCCGTATAGCTCCTTTTTCAAATGTCTGTCATGAAGTGAATATCCACCGAGTTCAAGGTTCTCCTTTACCGAAAGGTCGGGGAATACCCGTCTTCCCTCCGGCACCATCGTGATGCCGCACTTTACTATCTTTTCAGGTTTAAGCCCGCTTATTTCCCGGCCTTCAAACTCAATATTACCGCCTTGCGGTTTAAGGAGACCGGCAATAGTCTTCAAAAGGGTAGTTTTTCCGGCGCCGTTTGCACCAATGACAGAGAGGATTTCACCCGGTCTTATTTCTAATGTTACTTTATGAAGGGCTTTAATTACGCCATAATTTACCGTGATGCCGTTTATTTTGAGCAGCATATCTTCACTCATTCCAATGCTTCTCCAAGGTATGCCTCAATCACTTTTTTGTCCTTTTTAACCTCTGAGGGCACGCCTTCCATGATTTTTTCACCAAAATCCATTACGACTATCCTGTCGGAAATGCCCATGACAAGCTTCATCTGGTGTTCTATGATGATTATTGAGAGAGAATATTTGTCTTTTATCACTTTTATTGTATCCACAAAATCAAGCACTTCTCTGGGGTTCATGCCCGCACCCGGCTCATCGATGAGTAATAATCTTGGTCCTGTCGAAAGTGCCCGTGCGAGTTCCAACCTTCTCTGTTCCCCATAAGGCAGGCTGCCGGCAGGATAATCTTCCTTACCGGATAACCCGAAAAAGTCGATAAGACCTCTTGCTTTTTCTTCGGCTTTTCCTTCTAAAGCAAAATAATTGTCGGTTCGGAACAAAGCAGAAAGCAGACCATAACTCTTCCCGGCAAGTACAGCCGATAAGATGTTTTCAAAAACAGTTAGATTATTGAATAACCTCATGTTCTGAAACGTGCGCGATATTCCGAGATGTGACAGTTTGTAGGGGGGAACCCCTGTTATGTGTTTATCAGAGAATTTTATCATGCCTCCATCGGGGCTGTAAAACCCGGTAATAAGATTAAATACTGTGGTTTTGCCGGCGCCGTTGGGCCCTATTATGCCGAGTGTCTCGCCTTCCCGTACATAAAAAGACATATTATCAACAGCCTTCACGCCGCCAAAACTTTTTTCAAGGTTTATTGCTTCCAGCAATTTCATAGTTCAAAACTTCATTTTATTTTTTTGGCCATCAACCCATATGGTTTCCACATCATTAGTGCAATAAGCAGTATTGGGATTACCACCCATCTTAAATCCAGTAGTTCAACGGGCAGGACGATCCGCAGCCCCTCTATAAAACCTACCCATATAATGCTTGCATAGATCGTTCCCCTGATGCTTCCCATGCCGCCGATTATAACAATGATGAGAAAATCTATCGATTTGAGTATGTCAAAATTTGACGGATGGAGAAAGGTGTAAAGATGTGCATACAGGCCACCTCCAATACCTGCGAGCATACATCCGTAAGAGAATGCCATGAGTTTCATTCTTGATGTATTAATCCCTATAGAGGTTGACGCAAGCTCATCATCCCTGATGGATCGCAGGAAGAGCCCGTACCTCGAATATATGAGGTTTTTTGTAATCAAAACAATGAATAATGCAGAAAAAAACGTAAGCTCAAGGTTTGTAATTTTCGTTATACCGACAAAACCCCTTGATCCGCCAAGCACCTCTGCAAACCTGTCGGAATTGTCAAGAATGACCCTGACGAGTGTGCCGAAACCGAGCGTTGCTATAGCCAGAAAATCATCCCGTAATCTCAAAATCGGGATTCCGATAAGATAACCGATGCAACCGGCGACAACACCGCTGATAAGCAATACAGGCAAAAAAGAGAAGACCCCCTCTATTCCGAATATCTTTGTAAGGTATGCAGATGTATAGGCGCCGATGCCGTAGAATGCCGCATGACCTAATGAAAACTGGCCTGTATAGCCATAAATGACATTCAGACCCAGAGAGGCTACAGTCACGATAAGGGCAAATAAGGTAATCTGCTGAATATAGATTGATATAAAATTATTGGCAAAGAGTATCTTGAGCAGAATATAAACAACAACAGATACTAATAAAAATTTTTTTGATTCGAGGAAGAATCTCATACCTTCTCAATCCTTTTTCCGAATATCCCGCTTGGTTTCAGAATGAGAACAAGCAGGAGGATGATGAATATTAAACCATCCCTGAATGTAGATGAAATAAATGCAGAGACAAAGACCTCTAAAAGACCGATGATGAATCCCCCGAGCACTGCGCCGTGCACAATGCCTATACCGCCGAGCACTGCTGCTATGAATGATTTTATACCCGGCATGATCCCCATAAATACATTGATCTGAGGATAGGCAATCCCGTACAGGATACCCCCCAAACCGGCAAGGGATGCACCGACAATAAAAGTAAATGAAATGATCCCGTCAATGCCGATGCCCATGAGCGAGGCCACCTCCCTGTCATAGGAGACTGCCCGCATAGCCTTTCCGTATTTTGTTCGATAAACAAGCAAATAGACAAGAAAAAGGGAAACAAATGTAATGAGAAATATAAGGAGTTGTATATTGGTAACGGTAAACAAGGCAAAATCATAGCTCTCTATTTCAAAGGGCCTGGGGAAGGCAATATAATTCGGGGTGAAGAGGGCGTTTAAACTCAGAAAATACTCAAGGAACAATGATACGCCGACAGCAGTGATAAGCAGGGAAATTTTCGGTGCGTTTCTGAGCGGTTTATAGGCTATCTTTTCTATGAGATATCCTGCAAGACCTGTGCTGAGCATAGTGATAATAAAAACAAGATAAATGGGCATGCCGAATTTTGTAATAAGGAAATAGGCAATAAATGCCCCGAGCATGAAGATGTCGCCATGGGCAAAATTGATAAGCCTCAGCACCCCGTAAACCATGGTGTAACCGAGGGCTATCAGGGCGTAGACAGCCCCTAACTGGAGGCCATTAATAGTCTGTTCAATTATATAACCGAGAAGCTCCATAACAAATCTCCGTACAGCTTAACTATTCCAGGGGCTCACGTCGCCCCCTCCACCGGCCAAGCCGTCGGAGCCTTCCCTTCTCGCTCACCGTGTGAGCTAAAAAAACCCTTGTATGCCTGCGCCTGTCCTCCCGGAGGGGGGGTCGGCTCCTTTTCGACGCCCGGGGCACCCACTTGTTGAGTGGGTCGTGCTTTTGAATGCAGCTTGGTATCGTTTTTGCCGGTTTGAAAAACCTTACCTCACCGTATAACATTTTACAGCTTTTAAGGATTAATTGTCGTCATATATTTCACTTTATCCTTCTCAACCTTCAGTAGAACAACAGATTTTACCGCATCGCCGTTCTTGTCAAAACCTATGTTTCCTGTTACCCCTTTGTGGTTTTTTAAAGAAGAGAGGTATTTCATTATCTCTTCCTGTGTCGGCTTTTTCACGCTGTCGATTGCCTTCAACAGAATCATTGTAGCATCATATCCGAGCGCTGCCATTGCATCCGGCACCGCCCCGTGCTTTTCTTTATACCTTTTAATAAATGCATCTGCTATGGGGTCTTTTCTATCAGGTGAGTAGTGATTGGTAAAATAACCTCCGATTATAGCATTTCCTGCAATCTTCATCAATTCCGGAGAATCCCATCCGTCGCTGCCCAGCAGGGTTGACTTCAAGCCCTTTTCTCTTACTTGTCTCGCAATAAGCGCTACCTTGTTGTAATAGTCGGGCAAATAGATAATGTCAGGCTTCTTCAGCGCTATTTTAGAAATCAGGGCTGAAAAATCCACATCATCTTTCTGATAGGATTCATAGGCAACAATAGCCCCGTTGCCTTTTATAAAAGTTGCCTTAAAGAACTCTGCAAGACCTTTCGAATAATCGTTACCCACATCATAGAGCACTGCGGCCGTTTTTGCCTTTAATTCATTCAGTGCGAAATTTGCCGCCACAGTGCCCTGAAAGGGGTCTGTATAACATGCCCTGAAAATATAGGGCTTCCTTTTTCCTTCGTATATTGTTACCTTCGGGTTTGTGGCAGTACCGGTAACCATGGGAATCCTGTTTTTGTTTGCTATATCGCTGACCGGTATAGTCACTTTGGATGTGAGTGGGCCGCTGATTGCAATAACCTTATCTTGCGTAATCAGCTTGAGCGCTGCATTGGCACCTTCTGTGGGATCGTTTTTGTCGTCGGCTATGACCGGCTCAATGGTATATTTCCCTTTTTTTGCATACTCCTCAAGGGCAATGACAAAGGCATTCCTTGCCGACTCTCCGTATGTTTTTACATCACCTGTTAACGGTGTTATAAGACCTATCTTTATAGTGTCCTTTGCATATGAAATATTGGCGATAAAAAAGAGCAGAAAGAAGATAACAACATATTTTTTCATATCTATACCTCAATTTATTGTTAAAAAATTCACATAATAAAAATAAAAAATATAACCTGATTTGTAAAGACTTTTATTTTAGCCGAAAATCCTTTACAGACATCGGGGGTATAGGAAATGCTGGTATAATCCTTACTTGCATAATTGATACCAATTTGGATTTATAGATAGCACCCAGAAGAGGGTACCCGGGTAACGAAGTTATATGATTGAAGGCAAATTGGCATGACTTCCACTATAGATTACGAACACCCATAGCTTCTGCCTGCGGACACTTGTATTTTGCACTACAGTGAAGACAAGCAATTTTGGGAAAGATGATAAAAAATCTGAATAAAAGCAGGGCCACTACAACCAGAAAAATGAGCAACAGGGCAACAGAGAAATTCACAATCAATGCAGGAATCATCGCCAGAATAGGGACTATGAGCGAGGCTATATACAGATTATTGGCACAAAATATGCCTACAGCCCGTCGATGGAATGCTTCCGGATCCCCTTCTTTTGCTATCCTCTTTGAAAGAACATTCAAGCCCGATACGCACAGCGAGTCCCTTGTCTGGTAGTAAAGGCAATTCGGGCAAACAGTCAAAGGCATTATCACATACATTTCTACAAAAGATAATACGATATACAGAATCCCGAAGGTGTAGCCCGCCCATAAGGAGAAGCTGTAGCCAAGGGCTATTCCAGTTCCACCCATCAGAAAATGCAGTATCGTGCTGACGTTATAGATGAGCACACTGGACAACGGATATTTTATATAAAGCTTGGCTTTTTCACCTTTCTTTGATTGCATTTTCCCTTCTTAGGTGTCTATGTCTATGAATTAATACAAAAAAGTTACCTATGTCCCAAGAATAATCTATTGCCTATGTTACCGTTCGGTTATTATTTAATGTATTTGTCACCAACAGAGTACATTGTGCCATGTTTTGTTTTTTTTCACAAGTAGCGCTCCTTCTTTACTCGTTGATCGTTGGGCTATTTGAACTTAGCAAGGTATATCAGCTCCTGGACCACAACTCTTATCTCAGGCAATAGCTTGTCAAGGTCGTTTCGGACTGCATGATATTGCCTGCTGTGAGCCGACTTGTCTCCAACGTCCTTAACACTTGGCAGTGCACTTTTGGTGTTTCGGGACAAGTTCCACAAGGATTCGGCAAGGGTCATTTTAATAAATTCTGAAAGGAAATAAAAATTCCCATTACCGTCTTTGATCTTATCTGCGATCTTGAATGACTCGAATACCTCAATAATTAATGTGTCAAGACATTTCCGGGCATTATGCAGGGCTGACAGGCGCTATGCATCCTCCCTGTGTGGAGCAAATCAGTTAGGATTTTGTTTTATGAAAATTATTAAAGCCACCTCAACTCTACACCACGATGATTTTGCCTTCATCCACAGTTACCACATAAAACTTGTAGTATTATGTTTAGGGCCGGAAAAAGTTCTATAAAATAATTTATAATAAATGTTATAGTTTTCTCGTTTTACGGGTTGGAAAAAGTTTTAAGAAAAACATGATGTTTTTACTCAAAACATCTTTAGCATGATATGTTCAAATTGAGCACTTATTAACTCCAACCGAGCATAAACCATATATCAATCCATGCCTATATCTGAGAGAGGGGGAATGAAAAAAGTTATATGTGCCAAGATTAGTTTCCACCTGTAGCGCCTCCACTATTTTGTTTTATAGGATCCGTTACACACTCTATTAAACCTTCCCGTTCCACAATCCTGTTTATTTTATCAAGTATTTTTAAGCATACTAAAAAGAAACGGTCGGATATTTCCGACTAATATAGAAGATTATTGTCGGATATTTCCGATTATATATAAGACCCCCTATTGTCAT
>JAPLKC010000030.1 GCA_026388255.1 Pseudomonadota bacterium
GCTAATGCATAGGAGACGATAAGAGTGCCGAAACCCACGAATGCCGGGTGATCACCCTTAATACCTGCTGCAGGCCAGCATCCCCACACAACAACGCACCAAAAAGTCATGATAACCGTCATAATCGTGAAGAATATGAGAGGCGGTGTGGGCGGTGTTACAAAGCCTCCGACAGTCTTTATTGACCATCCAGCGATAACTGCACCTAAAACCATATTAAACAGCAAAAGGTATAATCCTTTCAAAGGCTGTTCTAATTTTGCTGCAGGCGCCGGGTAATTACCCCCCCATACCATACCCATGATTATGGAAAGCGGTATAAGACACATTGCTAACTCACCGGCCCAGGGAATAAATGTCTCCGGCTTAAACCAAATGATAATGCCAAAAGCAAGAAACAATACAACAATTAACCCCAAAACCCCCAGCAAAGGCTGCTTGACTTCTCCTTTCTGATTCATATAACATACCCCCTTCATTTTTTTGTACATCTCTCAACTAAAATAAAACTGTTATCCTATCCTCCTTTCTTGGTTAATGTATAACTTGTATGAGTATATAACCATTTGTGATAAAAATCAACATCACAAAAAAATATTCGTTTTTTTATATTCATCTCCCCTTCCCCAAGAGTACTTATACTTATTTTATCTTTACTCCTGCAAGCAATTGGCCCAGCATAAGCTCCATAGGGTCTTTCTTCCCCTCTGTTTTTGAAACAACTTCTTTTTTGTTCCAGACTGATTCCGGTCTTACCTGAAGGATAATAACATTCTGCGGGAAAGGAATATCCGCGTCAATACCGAATTCAATATCGTATGCTGTCCCATAATATTTCTCAATCAGTTTGCTTACTCTGGCAAGTTCTCTGACTTCTTCCATAGACAGACAGTTTACTCTTCTTTTCTCTTCAGGCACGTCCGTTTGCACGATATCACTTGCGTTTTCCCTGTATACACACTGAATCTCTTTGCTGCCCTTTATAATCTTTATAGGATCAAGCGTAATTTTATCAATCAGATATGTATCAGGGGTAACCAGACCGCTTACCACAGCCTCACCAAGGCCATAGCTTGCATCAATGGAAATCTTTGACATATCGCCGTTGATCGGGTTTAGCGTAAAAATAATCCCTGATACCCTTGAGTTAACCATCTTTGGGATACCTGCACCTATATTGAAAAGAAACTCCATGCCTTTGTTCATCCTGTACATAATTGCTTCTGTGTTATAGGCGCTTGACCAGCATTTTTTTACATAATCTATAAGGTCTTTGTCGCCACAAATATTCAGATATGTCTCCATCTGTCCGGGCATGGATGCTGCGCCGCTGCTGCGAACTGCTACAGGACATGCGCTGCCGTATTTCTCACACATTTTATGGTACTCACTAAGAATCACATCTCCGATAGCCGCCGGTATCTCTGCATTCTCAACCAGTTCCATGGCTATCTTGCTTGCCTCTTTGGCTGTTTCGAATGACACCTGCTTATCGGGTGGATCTATCAGTTTTCTGATCTGTTCCTTAATGCCCGTCATAATAAGATACTGGTCGTTTGCATGGATGGTAACAGCAAATCCCGGAGAAATAGGAATACCTGCTTTCAACATTTCGCCCAGATTTGCATTCTTTTTACCTACAAGGTTAAAATCCTTGCCTTCTAGCTCATCATAACCTAAGGTGAATCTTTTTTCTTTCTCTAACATGTTCTTTCCTCCATATTTTAGCCTGAAATTTTAGCCGGCTGCAGAAAACCTGCAGCCGGCTCCTGAAAAATAAGGAGTTGAAACAATCTTTTCGTGCGTTATTTAGCCCTTTCGAGTATTGTTACCAACCCCGTATCGCCATCCATTCTTACCAAATCACCTGTCTTTATAAGCTGCGTACCCTTGCCTGTACCTACAACTGTCGGTAATCCATATTCCCTGCAGACAATGGCAGCATGACACATCGGTCCGCCCACGTCGGTTATGGCGCCTGCAATCGTCACAAAGCAGGGTGCCCAGCTCGGCGAGGTAGTCTTGCAAACGAGTATCTCACCTTGTTGAAGGTCTGCAAGTTCCTCTACTTCCTTCAAAACCCTTGCCTTTCCTTCGGCAACACCCGAAGAACCCGGTGAACCTTGTATTTCATTCGCTGCTGTAGCTCCTCCTTCTTCCCCACCTGACAACCATGATGTCAGCGTGCTGTTGGTAATACCCCAGAGTGCGATTGTGAAGGGTTCTGTTACAACATCAGGAGGTGTACCAAGAGCTGCCGGCGGCGTCCATTCTTTGAATTTTTGATATACGCCTTTTCTCCAGGCAACCTCTTTCGGCCAATAGGATTGTCCTCTCGACTTTACGCCTGTTGTCCATCCTGTAATCATATCCCACAGCGCCGCTTTAATTTCATCGCGTTTTAAGTAATACATGTCCTCGGCATTTTCAAAGAAACCTGCACGCTGAAGTATCTTGCTAACCTGATGTGTCTTCTGCCAGAACAGGGTGTGGAACCAGTGTTCAACATAAAAGTTATGGTCTTCAGCATAGGGAAGCACAAGACGCGCCAAACCGAGACCCTGATCAAAGGCATCTCTGTCTGCATCAGTCTTAAGCAGAGCCCTGTACTCATGGGCAATCCTGTCCCTTTCCTCAAGTATCTGAGCTGTCGGTCTCCCGATCTCCTTGCCTTCCTTTAAGGTCTTAATATTTGTCTTAATCGCGTTGAAAGGTACATTGAGATTATCATTCCAGCTTGTTTCAGTATGGAACCAGCCGGTGCCTGTGGATATATGGAACCACGGGTATCTTGCCTTTTCCAGTTCTGCAAGCCACTCTTTTCCTGTTGCATGTTGCTCCAATTCTTTCATCAACTCGTCAGCCTTCAAAGGTTTCGCAATGACATCATCAATGCCGAGTTGAATTGCAAATTTGGCAAGCCTGATAAGCTCTGCATCAGGTTTGAACAGGATAGGGTCGAAGCCCGCTGACATCTTCACAAGTGTTGCTATCGGAATACCAGGGAAGAGTTGATCTCCTGTGGCAAAAAAGGTCACTTGTGCAGCATAGGCCAGATTCAGAAACTCAAAATGGTACTGCCAGCATAAAAGACCCAGGTCTATAAGTTCATCCCACTGTTTCAGGAGTTTATAGCCGCTCCCTATTCCAATCCCTTCCTTGATAATGCTAATATCTTCCATGACAGGCAGGTCTGTAAAATTCATTGCCGCAAGCTTATCAATGACAAGGCCCATCTTCTTCTTCCAGTTTTCATACAAGCTGTCCCAGTTCTGGAAATAAAACCCGGCACGTTCCATGAAAAGGGGTACCCTCCTCCCGATTTCCTCAGGGTCCGGAACGCCAACAGGGCTTATGTACACGTAACCATTCACAATCCTGTGATCGATACCCAATGCAGGTGGAATAAGCCAGTGACGGGTATTATACTGCGAGAGCGCCATTGACCATGCCTCATCCCATATAAGATCAAAGGGATAGTGAGGAATGGGGTAGTGCAATCCGTCATAGAACCAGATCTGGCTGCTTTCATAGGCAGCTCTCTCCGGATCATCTTTGGAGAACGGATACTGATAGGGATACATCTTTTCCCAGCCTTCTGTACCTGGGATCGTTGCAACATCATGTGGATCCATAAACTTTTTTGCCATGAGCTTCTCCTCCCTTTTGTTTTTTAAAAAACCTCTAAAGCCTGAACCATTTCGGTTCATCGAAATGTTCCGTGCATCACAACATGCGGCTTGAGTAGTTTCTTACATTTTGATCAACTTCTTACAAATTTTGTTTCTCTTTTTCAGAGTGACTCCTCTGAAACCTTCATTATTCACAAGGCGTCCGATTCCAATAAATCCTTAACGGTACCCCCCTGTAATCTCGCTTACCCCTCTGAGAATTATATTCCTATCGCCAATCGTCTTAATACGGCAAATCCCTTCTAATGGTACAAATATATTCATTTTATATCATAATTAATAAAAAAACAAAATTTGGACATAAAATAAATTTTCTTATCGCTATAATGTTCTATAAAATCTCTCCTCCTCATTAACAAATTAAGGAGGACAAACATAACTGAAGAAAAACCCATATCACCAAGCTTGCAATTTATTAAATATATTGTCAGTGTTGTTTGCATTTTATATCATGCACTTTTTATGTCAATTAATTTGTTCTTATACCATATAAGGATAACTTATATCATTCATTGTCTGGTTAGGCTTTTGCATTTGTCTACACCAAGGACTTTTTGTATTTATATTTTGAAGCACTATAAGCCCCGGTATAATGCATCACTTTAGTTCACATGGTAAGTCGCATAACCGCTTGGGGTTGTAGGAGGCTCCGACAGTTTTACTGGTGAAGGAGGGCGACCTGGTACCCGCATAATATCAATTATGTTTCCTCCTCCAGCCCTGCCATATGTTCTGCTATGGTTTTACAATGATAGGATATCCTTTCAAGGTTTAACAATATATCGACAAAAATAGGTCCTGCCTCGGCGAGGCACACCTTCTGATAGAACCTTTCAAGGTGTTGTTCTGTTGCTCTTTTGATGCAGGTTTCAACCTCTTTGTGTCGTTGAAAGATTTTTTCTATGGTTTCTTCGTCCCTTTTTTCAAGTAGAGAAGACGTATCCTCAAGATTCTCCGTAACCAGCCCTTCAATCTCTTCGAGTTCTTCCAGCGCCGCATCGGAAAATATTGCCTTACGTGCGCGCTTTGATTCGGCAAGCTCAACAATGTTTGTTGAGCGGTCGCCTATCCTCTCGATCTCATATACAATCGTTGAAAAGGCAAAAAGTTTTTTCGATAACGCAGGTGTAAGCTGCCCACATGAAATATTCCACAAGTACTTTGTTATTTCGGCCTGTAGATTGTCAACGACCATTTCAACATACATGATGTCCCTCTTTGTCGCTGTACTGAATTTTGTTATGAGGCTTACGCTTTCTTTTAACATTCTTCTCGTCAGGACTATTTCCCTTATCAGTTCCTGTTTCACACAGAAGAGTGCATCCTTAGCGCTGGTAAGGCGTTTTGTGTCAAGGAATTCCGGCCAGAGTGGCAATGCCCCATCAGTTCCAGGAATGATCTTTTCGATAAAGGCAGAGAATGGCTTAAGAAAAAAGATAAAAATCAGGACTATGAAAAGATTAAAGACAAAATGGCCGAGGGCAATCTGTTGAGCAATGCTGAAAGAAAGTTGCTTTAAAAACATAATAAAAACAGGCAGGAAGAAAAGGCAGATGATAACGCCGGAGCATTTGAAGACAAGATGGGAGACAGCACTACGTTTGCCGTTGATATTCCCGGCAAGGCAGCCCATGAGGGCTGTCACGGTTGTGCCGATATTCGCTCCAAGCACAATAGGCATGGCATTTTCAATAGTTATGAGTCCCTGCTGACCCATAATAATCAGGATGCTTATCGGGATTGCCGAAGCGTGAACAATGCCGGTAAAAATAATGCCGATTCCAACACCGATCAGCGGGTTTTTAACTCCGTGGAAAAAATCAAAAAAGGCCTTGCTTTCTTTAAGGGGCGATGTTGCATCACCGGTCAAGCTCAAGCCGAAAAAAATCAAGCCGAAATATATGAGCCCTTCGCCTGCCTGCTTCAGCTTTTCTTTTCCCAAAAATAGAAGTATGCCGCCGATAAAAATTATGACAGGGGCTGCAGAGGTTACATTCCACACAACAAGCTGCGCTGTAAGGGTGGTCCCGATGTCGGCGCCGAGGATTATGCCGAGCGAATTGTGGAAACTGATCAATCCTGCGCTTACTATCCCTATGGTAAGCATGGTGGTGGCCGAACTACTTTGAAATAAAATTGTTGCCAATATACCCATGCATACGCCGTATACGGGTTTTTTAACGGCTATTTTTATATATTCTCTCATCCGGACGCTGAAAAGCTGCTGTATGAATGAACTCAGCTTTATCATACCGAACAGGAAGAGTGTCAAACCGGTAATAAATAATAAAAGACCGTTGATCATATTTTGCACCCCATTCCACAGTTCACAGATAGCACTCTTTGTTTTTTTGAACTGTAAACCGTAAACGTGAGTTGTGATCCGTTTTCACGATATCCTGGCCCCGTTTATCATATCTTTGTCTAATGTTATTAGAACTACGGACGATTTGTCTTCATTGGATGCCGCAAGGAGCATACCATGAGAAATAATACCTCTTAATTTAAGGGGTTCCAGATTTGAAACTACTGTTATTTTCTTTCCTACCAGCTCTTCCTTTGTATAATAAAGTTTAATGCCTGCAACTATGGTGCGTTCCTCACCCATATCTATGGTAATCTTATAGAGCCTATCCGCGCCTTCAACATCCTCGCAGGCCTTAATCTCTGCCACCCTTAGATCCATCTTTTGAAAATCATCGAAGGTTATGTTATCCATAGTTTTACTCCTTTTTTTGTTTTGTATGTCAGTTTTAACAGTTTGAACCGATCAAACCGTTTTTAATTCAAAGGCTGCAATCTAAACCCGCTTAAAACAAAACAATTTAAAATTATCATTCTCTCCGGGCAACTGTGTTTCTCAAAATCCCGATTCCCTCTATTTCAACTTCCACCACGTCTCCAGCCTCAATTGCCCCAACCCCCGGGGGTGTCCCTGTAATAATAACATCGCCCGGCATCATTGTCATAATTCCCGATATAAAAGAAACAAGTTCAAATACGTTAAAGATCATGTTTTTTGTGTTTGAGTGTTGCCTTTCAACACCATTAACCCTCGTACAGATGTCCAGGTTAAAGGGATCCAAATTCGAGACTATTTTGGGACCGAGTGGGCAGAACGTATCAAACGATTTTGCTCGTGTCCACTGGCCGTCCTCCCTCTGCAAATCCCTTGCGGTAACATCGTTGGCGCACGTATAGCCTATAATATGGCGGGGGGCATCCTTTATGGAGATGCTTCTTGTTTTGTTTTTTATGATCACAGCAAGTTCACCCTCGTAGTGGACTTCCCTGCTTTGTGGAGGACAAATAATTGTCTCATTATGCTGAATTACAGCAGTAGGGGGCTTCATAAAGATTAACGGGTATTTCGGAACAGACATCTTCAGTTCCTCTGCGTGATCGAAATAATTAAGCCCGATAGCTATAATCTTCGATGGATGGAACATGGCCTTACCTTTACTTGAATTTAATGTTCTTAATAAGCACTTCTTCGATACTTTATGCCTGACCTGCTAAACAGTATACACCAATCATGATTTTTTACAAATGTCCTTATACTACAAGTTGAGAACATCGAACCATGAACCGGAGTATCCTCCATACTCTATACTATCAATTACATAGATATTTTAAGCTTTCTCGATCATGCAGAAATACGAAAAGCCGCAAGTTATTCAGGGTTCACCACTTACGGCTGCCTCTCAAAAGAGCTTAGTAACACTATTGACAAAGCAAGCCGTTGAGTTACAATATAAGTACAGCAAATTAAGGAGGAAAGTATGTATATATTCATCAAATATGCGGCTATCAGAAATTTACTTGCCTTTTCCTTTATATCTCTTGTTCTCTTTGCTGTCGTTGGCTGTGCCACAAATCCCGTAACAGGGCAGAGCCAATTCATGCTTGTTTCGGAAGAACAGGAAATTCAAATAGGCAAGGAGTTATACCCCAATGCCATGTGGGGCGCCGAAGGCGGCGGAGGCGAGTTTAAAGACGAGAGAGTGAAAGCATATCTCAAAAATGTTGTATTGAATATCCACAAGGTATCCCACAGGCCTAATCTGCCGGTAGATTTTGCGATTCAAAACAGTTCTGTCCCTAATGCATGGGCAATACCGGGACATGTTGTTATTACAAGGGGGTTGCTTGCAGGGCTGGATAATGAAGCCGAGTTTGCCTTTGTTATGGGCCATGAAATGGGCCATGTATCTGCACGCCATTCCGCAAGCCAGATGTCTCTGGGAATACTCCACCAGACTTTATTGGCCGGAGCGGGTATAGCTCTTGCCGGGAGCGATTATTCCGATGCTACTCTTTCGCTCGGCGCGTTGGGAAGCAGCTTATTACTGCTAAAATACAGCAGGGTTGACGAACTTGAAGCAGACGGTCTTGGCGTCCAGTATATGACAAAGCTTGGTTATAACCCGAAAAATGCGGTTAGCGCCCACATGAACCTCGAGAAGGTATCGAACGAATATATGAAATCCCTCGGGAAAGGTACACAGGAAAGGGGGTTTTTTGAAGACCTGCTTTCCACCCACCCCAGGACATCTGTGAGGATTGACGAGATTCAGAATATCATCAACCATACTTCTTCGTTTGCACTTAAGGGAGATGGCGTAAACAGGCAGGAATTTCAGACCATGATTGCCGGTACAAAAAATATAAATAATACATATATTGCCCACTATGATAAGGCTGTCAGGGCATTGAACAATAAAAATCTCGACGAAGCCGTGGCCCAGATAACAAAGGCTATCAATATAGATCAAACACAGGCACCTTTTTACAGTTTAAGCGGTTTTATCATGCTCAGAAAGAAAAACCCTGAAAACGCCGAGAAGTATTTCAATTATGCCCTGCGTCTTGACAATAATTACCAGCCTGCATTGAGGGGCATGGGCGCAATCCGCTATATAAAAGGAAATTATGCTGAAAGCATGCAGTATTTAAAGAAAAGTATTGCCCTTTTCCCTGAGGATATGCATGCCCATTACTTTCTCGGCATGAGCTATTTTAAAACAAATACCTACAAAACAGCCCTAAATCACCTTAAACTCTTTGCCGATACACATCCGAAACACCCTGAGATACACGGTGTTCTAGGGACATGCTATGAGAACGTAAATGATCCAAGCTCTGCCTATAAAGAATATGCAATGCAACTCAAGGTTGCCCCTAACAGTGATATGGGCAAGCGAGCTGCCGGGCGGCTACAGGCACTGGGGGTAAAGGTAAAGTAGTAATCCTTCATCTTATGTTATTGTTGCTAATAATTGTTGACCGGTCTTTGACTTGGAGAACACCTTACCCCCTCTGTAGCAAGGAGCCTTTCTTTTATCTGTACACCCATTGAGAAACCCCCGATAGTACCATCTTCACGGATAACCCTGTGGCAGGGAATAATAATCGGGATAGAATTTCTGCCTACTGCCTGACCGACTGCACGGGCGGCATTTTTATAGCCCAGCCTTTTGCCTATACGGCCATAACTTGTAACTTCCCCGTAAGGAATCTTTCTCAACTCTTCCAGTACCTTCCATGTAAATATACCAAGATGGGAAATGTCAACGTCTATATCAAAATCAACCCGGTCTCCCTTTAAATACCTGTCGAGGAGTTTGCATAACTTATAAAAGTATTCAGGAGATTCAACACCATCAGGATAACGGGCTGTGAGGGATTTCTTTATCATGTAAACTCCATCGGTTTTTATATCAAGTTCGATGAGCCGTTCGGCTTTCGAAATAAGCACAATATTGCCCAGCGATGAATCAAAAAATGCATAGCGTATCAAATCCAATTTGACATACCCTCTAAAAAAAGTTTAATTGTTTCTCTGGTTTGTTTGGTCTATCCGTTTATAAACCAAGATGTTACCATGACTTTTATATCATAAAGGTGGCTTGAAATGGAAGGATTTATCAAGTTTCTCGGAACAGGGGGTGCACGGTTCGTTGCAATGAAGCAGCTACGGTCAACAGGCGGACTCTGGCTGCATTACAGGGATACGAACCTTTATATAGACCCCGGTCCGGGGGCAATTGTCAAAATACATGGGTCAAAAGAACGCTTCGACCCTGTTGACCTGGACGGCATAATACTCACCCATAAACATTTAGATCATGCAAACGATGTGAATATCATGATCGAGGCAATGACCAACGGAGGTTTTAAAAAAAAAGGGGTACTTTTTTGTCCCGAAGACGCAGTTGATAAAGACCCTGTGGTTTTGAAATATGTTATGGAATACCTCGATAACATTGTTTATCTGAAAGAACAGAAGAGCTTCACTATAAAGGATATATCCTTCAGCACACCTGTGAGGCACGTGCACCCTGTTGAGACATATGGTATCATATTTCATCTGAACAAGACAATCGGCTTGATATCCGATACGAGGTTTTTTGATGCACTCCCTGATCACTACCATGCGGATATCCTTATTATTAATGTTCTCAGGTCAAAACCTATCGAAAAGCAACATATTGTTGATCACCTTGCAATAAACAATGTTGCGGAGATTTTAGGACGTATCAAACCTGAAACTGCCATTATGACACACTTCGGCATGAACATGATTATGGAGAAGCCTTATCTTTTAGCGGAAAAGCTTAAAATGGAAACAGGCATAAATGTAATTGCCGCCTATGACGGAATGAAGCTGGAATTCTAATCTCTGCGGTTAAATTCCCCGCATCTTTCTCTAAAGGTTTTTGTATTTGTCGTTGATAACTGCCTCTTCACCCTACGCGTTTTTGCCTTAGATGTAAGCTTCACGTTTATTACGTTAGATACAATACTTCTGCCTGAAGTTGAGGCTTCGCGGTTTTTGCCTTGTGTATTGAGAACTTCTTGTAATCAACAAAAATGGATTTTTAACAAAGTGCAAGATTACATCGCCCTATACGTAACAAAGTCTGTTTTGTTCTGTAAGATCAGTTAGTTAAGTATGCTTTTCCTCCATATTGAGTTATGGGGCATTGCTCTTATTCTTTAAAGGATAAGAGGCAGATCGTCAAGATAAAAATA
>JAPLKC010000031.1 GCA_026388255.1 Pseudomonadota bacterium
TCCGTCGGATAGCAAAGGTATGCTTTGCCGTGGCATGTAAGATTATCGCCTGCAACATAAAGAGATGGGCCAAGGCCCTCTTTACTTCAAAAAGGACCCTGCAGGGCTGCACATCGATTCTTTGCGTTTATTTTAAGCTGACCCTGTCTGCCTTGATGGGCGAACCTTGGTTCAAGAAGCAGATTTTCTTTTTAGGCAGCAATTTGAACCTTCTCAGAAAAGGCACTTACTTCTCAGGGATCCTCATCTGCGGAGAGAGACGTCTCGTGGCAGCTCAACAACTCGGACTTGAATCTGTACCAGTGCGGGTGATAGAAGCAGGTAAGGAATTAGGTGAAACCATAGCCCTTCAACTCACTGAGAACCTCCAGCGGGAAGACTTAAATCCCATAGATCAGGCAAAGGGGATTCTTTCATATATCCAGGCGAAACATCCTGATAAGGGGTACGATGTAGACGGGGTAATGAGCGACCTTATAAAGTACAACCGGAAACCCGATACTCTATCGGAGGCAGTGGTGTCCACAGTGGACACCACCATGCAAATCTCTGGAAAGGCTTATACTTCCTTGTTCCGCACAATTTCACTTTTAAAACTTTCTTCTGAAATTCAGGCTGAAATCAGGTCAGGGAATCTCCCTGTTTCCCATGGATATCTATTTGCCGCGAATCTCGATTGCCCTGATCGTATGAAGATTTTCACCGACATTATAAAGACGCCTGTAACCTACATTACACTTGAAAGAATGCTCACCGCATACAAACAAGCCAAACCAGACCCGAATAATACAAAACCAGTATCCGTGAAGAAACATGTTAAAGGCCTGATATCCATAAAAACAGGTTTTGAAAAGGGTCTTGGAACGTATATACGGGAAGACGTTGAAGCATTTCTCTATGAACTGCAGGTTTTTTGTGATTTCGTACAACAACAGGCGCCTATGATCCCATACGGCAAAAAAAGACCGCCACAGGTGTGAGAAAGTCAGTGAATAGTGAATAGTGGAAAAGATAGAAAATATGAAAAGTCAGTGAATAGTGAATAGTGGAAAAGATAGAAAATATGAAAAGGCAGTGAATGGCGAATAGTGGAAAAGATAAAATAAAGAATTTCAAGAATTTGAAGAAAGCTGTAGGTATGGATATCCATACCTACATTAACGAAACCAGTAAAATGAAAATGATTACCGGTTTAATAAAATGCCTTTAAATATTCACTAACGACTATTCACTGCAGTTATTTAACCATGAACGGCTTTTATCGGTAATGTGAAATAAAAGGTGGCGCCTTCATCTATCTTCCCTTCGGCCCATACTCTGCCGCCATGTCGGGCAATGATCCTCTGTACGATTGCAAGCCCGATACCTGTCCCCTCATACTCGTTATCGTTGTGCAGTCTTTGAAATGCATTGAAGATCTTTTCTGCATGTTCCATATCAAACCCTGCACCGTTATCCTTCACAAAAAACATATTTTCGTCTTTCCCTGCTTCCCCACCCACCTCGATGATTGCAATATCTCTGTGTTTGGTAAATTTAATTGCGTTGGAAAGAAGGTTCATAAATACCTCGCGTATCATTGAAGGATCACCGGTTCCATGAGGGGCACTATTTATCAAGAAATTGATCTTGCGTCCTCGGTTTATCACCTTAAGCTCTTCAAAAACGTCTTTTGCAATCTCCCCCATATCCAAGTCCTCAACTTCAAAATCCTTTCTCTTCAGCCGTGATAACGCAAGTAGGTCATTTATCAACTGGTTCATCTGTTTTGTGCTTTTCAGGATTGCATTAAGATACATCTGTGCCTTTTCGTTAAGGTCTTTTCCATATTTTTCTGAGAGCATATGTGAAAACCCCTCAATGCTGATAAGAGGTGTACGGAGATCATGGGAGACGGAATATGAAAACGCCTCAAGCTCTTTGTTCGCAGCCTCAAGCTGTACAGTGCGTTGCCTTACCCTTTTTTCCAGTTCTTCGTTTAATTGTCGGACCTCCCTTTCTGCCCTTTTTAATTCCGTAATATCCATAAAAGACAAAACACTTTTCTGTGTTCCGTGGACCAGATCAACTGTGATGGAAATGTCCCTTAAATCCCCTTGTCTGGTAATGAACCTGATCTCATAGTTTTTCGGGGTAGAATCAGGATCAATTCTTCGTAAGTTATGATAATTGAGCATTTTTTCAAGGTCATCTTTGGCTATAAATTCTATCCAACTTCTTTTGGATTGCAACTCTTCATTTGAATAGCCTGATAATTTTTGAAATTGCATATTTGCAAGGGAGATTGTAGTGTCCCCCTCGCTTACAATAGTAGCGGTTCCGGTATTTTCAAAAACGGTCCGGTACAATTCGTCTGATTTTTCCATAAATACGTTTCTCAACAAAATTCATTTTAACTAAAGTGCAAAAATACGTAAAGGTTTTTTTTCAGCTTTTTATGGGTATTACCTGTGGGAAGGGGCGGCATGATCCCTGTGTTGCGGCATGACCCCTGTAGTGTGAGGCTAAATATTATAATTACTTATGATAAAAGAGCCCTCCGGCAAAGCTGACAGATGATTGACCGTCGGTCCACTGTTTGTAGCTGACTATTTCGCCCGTACTGTTTTCGAGCAGTTTTAACTGGAAATATATCGGGGTCAGTCCGCATATCCTGCGCCTATCTCCTTCATTTTGAATTGTTTTGAAAAAACCGTCTGCGTCAACGTTGCCGATACATCTTAAAAGCTCCTCATCTTTTGCCCTGGATTGACCGAGCGTCAGGGCATCGAGGTCGTACTTGTCTCCGAATTGCGCCCCGATATGTGCAAGGTCGGCTCCTGATATAATGATATACGGTTTTTCGTATTCGGTGAGAACAGATTTAAAATTATCAATAATATCTTTTAGCTCCTGGTCTGTTTCAATATTCTTGTCGCCGTTTATGTGTTCGTGTAACGAGCCTGTAAGAATAGGAAAAATTTCGAAATCATTCTGAATCATGAATTGAATGAGCGGCAACTGGAGCTCAATTGAATGTTCGTTACGATGTGGCCACTCATCAATGTAGCCTTTCAGCACATCGTTGTGCTTAATGAGTCTGCAAAAGTCTTCCGAGTTTGGTATTATATCAAGGGGTGTAGCGAAGCTTTTCGATGATATACTCCATATTTTTTCAGTGGGATAGTGTGACGTGCCGAATATAATGAGAAGGGATTTCCCCTGGCCTTTTAATGAACTATAGGTATCACAATACACCTCTGTTCCTCTTCCGTAATCGATATGCGGAGCAAGCATGCCTGTAATCCTGCCTTTTGGCGTTTCATATCTTGCTGTCCTGAACATTTCATCAAGAAATACGAGTAATTCCATTCTGTTTGCCTGATAACTCTTTCCTGCAAGATATGGTTTCCTGATAGGGTCGTTTTCATATGTTTCTTTCAGTCCGGCAAGATGTTGCTTAAAGTGTTCACTGAACAGGAGCAGGTTTTTATCCATATCTTCAACGAGTTGCCGGATATGCTCGATGTATAGAAGTTCACCGGAAGCCTTAATATATTCTACCTGAATGTCCCGCAAAGACCTTGTTCCATCCATTAGAGAAAGAAGGAAAACCAGATCCTTTGATACAACGAGGGAATTTTCCATAATCCCTTCTGCATCTTTAAGCAGTACCAGTTCTTCTCCATCCTGTTTAAAGGGGTGTGCTTCAATGTATCGTATTTTGGGGAAATCCATAGCAATTATATAGCATAATCATGACAAAGAGGCAAAAGAAGCCCCAATTCATTGTGACTACTTTTGATACTTTTGGAAGAGGCTCAGTATATTAAAAGATTCACAAGAAATCATAAAACGATTTTAAAAAGCAGTTGAAAACCGTTTATCAACAATAAAGTTCTTTGTTTTTATAAAAAAACGCAATATTTTACCTTTAGAATCTTTTATTGTGTACAGATTATTGTAGAACAATGGCTTATTGATGTTAAGAAAATCAAGGTTTATTCACTATTATTAACAATGAGGTTTTACAATACTATTATTGTGAAAATATTAACAAAATTCTATTGACAACATATATATAGATGTTTAGAATAAAATGTTTTTAAAAAAAGCTTAATAGCAGTACAATCCAATATTAAATTCAGGAGGTTGAAATGGCAGAAGAGAAATCAACGATGGAAGGAGCCGGCAAGTTTCCACCATCAAAAGAATTTGTTGATCAGGCTTATATTAAAAGCAGAGCAGAATATGAAACAATGTGGAAAAAATCAGTGGAAGATCCGGAAGCATTCTGGGGCGATGTGGCAAAGGAACTGCACTGGTTTAAACCATGGCTGAAGGTCAACAGAGAAGACTTTAGTAAAGGGCAGGTTGAATGGTTTATCGGCGGCAAGACAAATATTTCTTATAATTGTCTTGATTTACAGGTTGAAAAAGGAAAAGGCGACAATGTAGCACTTATTTTTCAGGGCGAGCCCGAAGATGATGTAAAGAAATACACATACAAACAGATGTTGACAGAGGTCTCCAAATTTGCAAACGTCCTGAAGAAAAAAGGCGTACGCAAAGGCGACAGAGTTGCCATTTATCTTCCTATGATCGGAGAACTCCCCATTGCAATGCTTGCATGCGCAAGGATCGGCGCTATCCACACAATCGTTTTCGGCGGTTTCTCTGCTGAAGCATTGAGAGACAGGGTTCTTGACGCCGGTGCAAAGGTAGTTATCACTGCAAACGGCTACTGGAGATCAGGAAAACATGTAAGCTCCAAGGCAAATTCTGACATAGCCTGTGATCATTGTGCAAAAGAAGGCCACACTGTTGATAAGGTTATTGTAGTAAAGAGACTCGACGGTTTTGACGTTCCCATGAAGGCAGGAAGAGACACATACTGGAATGATGAAATGGCTGCATCCGATATCAGTGATGTATGTCCTGCAGAGGAAATGGACGCAGAAGATCCGTTGTTTATCCTTTATACATCAGGTTCAACAGGCAAGCCGAAGGGTGTGCTCCACACTGTCGGCGGCTATATGGTCTACACATATTTTTCATTCAAATATATCTTTGACTATAAAGACAAAGAAATTTTCTTTTGTACCGCAGATATCGGCTGGGTTACAGGACACTCCTATATCGTTTACGGACCTTTTGCGAACGGCGCAACCTCAGTTATGTTTGAGTCTGTTCCTACTTTCCCGAACCCTGACAGATTCTGGCAGATAGTTGAGAAGTTCAAAGTTAATAGTTTCTATACAGCACCGACGGCAATCAGAGCCCTTGCAAAAGAAGGCGAAAAATGGCCAAAGGGCAGAGACCTTTCATCTCTGAAACTGCTCGGGTCAGTCGGCGAACCAATAGGTCCCGAGGCGTGGCTGTGGTACTATAATAACGTAGGCGGCGGAAGATGTCCCATCGTAGATACCTGGTGGCAGACAGAAACAGGCGGCATTCTTATTACCGGTCTTCCGGGCGCATGGGCGCAGAAGCCGGGTTCAGCATCGCTTCCGTTTTTTGGCGTAGATGCCCGCGCACTACAATCAAGGGCATCAGCAGACCTGCCGGCAGTAGACGCACCGGTAAATGAGCAGGGCGAACTTTGCATCACAAGGTCATGGCCCGGCATCATGAGGGGCGTTTTTGGCGAACCTGAAAGATTTTTTAACACATATTTTGTGCAGCAGCCCGGCTTCTATTTCTCCGGCGATGGCGCAAGAAAAGATGAAGACGGCTATTTCTGGCTTATGGGTCGTATTGATGACGTTGTCAACGTATCAGGTCACAGAATGGGTACTGCAGAAGTTGAAGCAGCCCTTAACTCTTTGGCTGTAGCAGTCGCAGAGTCGGCAGTTGTCGGTTTCCCTCATGATATTAAAGGCGAAGATCTTTATGCCTATGTTATCCTGAAAACCGGCGTTGAAGCCAGCGACGATCTTAAGAAACAGCTTGTAGCACACGTAAGAAAAGAAATCGGTCCTATCGCAGCTCCCGGCAAAATCCAGTTCGTATCCGGTCTGCCGAAGACACGTTCCGGCAAGATCATGAGAAGGATTCTAAGAAAGGTTGCTTCCGGCGAGATTGATCAGATCGGCGATACTACAACACTTGCAGATCCTGCAGTAGTTGATGAGATCGTAAAAGGAAGGCAGTAAGATTATAACAGCATAACCAGGGCCCCCAAGGAAAATCCTCGGGGGCCTTTTTTATAACAATCTCTAATCCTTATGGAATGAGTTATTATCTCTAATGACTTATAAGATTAATTCTACAAAGGAATATCACCTGAACCGGTTGAATTCGCTGGGATGGGAACTGACTGTCTGTAATGCCCTCTATCCTGAGGCAACACCATTGAGGAAACTCCTCAGGTGCAACGACTCTTATGGGCATCTACTCTATGACTATTTAAGTCGATTCGTGCCTATGGAAAACATCAAGAAGATTATTGAAATAGGCGGGGGTTACGGAAATCTGATGAAGGATTTCCTTGACAGAAACAGATTGTTGCAACCATGTATGTTGGATATTTCCCCATTTCTTCTCGGAAAACAAAAAGAAACCCTTGGACAACATGATGTTTTCTACAGAGAAGAGGATTTTCTGGAAACCGATCCTGCTATCCTTGCCGGGTTTGATCTGGCTGTTTTAAATGAAAACATGGGGGATCTCCCTACTCTCACCAATCTGAAGCATGAAATCTTTCAATCATCTTTTGAAATTACTGACCCGGCCCTGAAGAGGGTACTTAATTTGTTTGAAAAGTACAGTTTTAGTCGACCAAAGCAAGAGACATTTAATCTGAATATCGGTGCCATAGAGGCTTTAGAAAAGCTTTGCCATTCCGGAATTCCCTATATTTATATCAGTGAGCATAGCTGTGAAGCCGTTGTCCCGGGGTCATTGCGTTCGTTTGTTCGTGTTGAATCCACAGGAAACCCGGAGAGGATTTCACTTATGGGGCACGATGAATACACGATCAAGTTTTCGCATCTTCAACAGGTTGCACGTTCTTTTGGTTACACATATATACGGGGTTTCTTCGCCGATTTTATTTCCTTTGATATGACTGAAAACTTGCGGTTCATTCTGTCATCCGGTGGTCGCTATTCCGATGAAGATGAAATGATCTGCCAATTTGTCGAAGACCTCTATAAATACGAATACCTCATCCTCATTAAAAAATAGATTCCCGCAACTTCTGTTTGTTTAACCGGCAGCTTCAGAATGTGCCGGTTGTACGAGAAAATAAAAAGGGCAAACTTTTGAAGTTTGCCCTTAGCTTTTTTGTTTAGCGCCTGTTGTTTAATTTCTTTACTTTTTGGGTGGTTTTAACAAGATTAGCGCAATGATAATGCCGATTACTGCAAGTATTGTAGTCGGCCAGAAGGCCTTCAGATAGCTTCCAAATACGTCTTTAGCACTACCGGAGATGATGCCGCCGATAATTGCGCCGAGACCGTAAGCACTGAATACAACGCCATATTTTTGTGCATATCCATCAAGACCAAAAAAACCTGCTGTTGCTGCAGGCCCGATTGCGAGCCAACCGCCAAGGCAGAGCCAGAAGCCGCAAAAGGCAACCGTATAGAGTACAACTGAGCCTTGTGCGGCATTTAACATCATGATAGAAGAAATACAGATAATGACAAATGACAGAATAGCAGCATTTCTTGGGGTAATCTTGTCAGCGAGTAAGCCGAAAATTGGTCGGCCGATACCGTTGAAAATAGCAAAAATAGAAACAAGAAAGGCAGCAGTCCCTATATCAAGGCCGATCACCTCTCTTCCGATTGTAGCGGATATACCTATTGCCATAAGGCCTGCAGTGGTACCGATGGTATAACAAAGCCAGAGGCCATAGAAGCTTGATGTGCCGAGCATTTGACCTGCTGTATAGGATTTTGCTGCTCCGCCTGCTGTTTTAGGTGGTGTCCATCCTGCCGGAATCCAGCCCGGTTTAGGAAATTTCATGAACATAGAAAGTATAAACGTGATAACAAGAAATCCTATCCCCATCATCCAAAATGTATTAAGGGGCCCGGAAGAGGCGATAAGGCTTTTTGCCAGTGGTGCTGTAACAAAAGCCGATGCGCCAAATCCCAGAAGGGATAATCCTACTGCCAGCCCTTTTTTGTCCGGGAACCATTTTGTTGCTACAGATACAGGACCTCCATATACAATGCCGACTCCTGCACCGCCGATCATACCGTATGTTATAATAACCATGGTCATACTGGATGCGAATCCTGTCAATATCCAACCGAGACCTACAACAATACCGCCGACCATCATGACATTCCGGGGTCCGAACTTGTCAATGAATTTTCCGGCAAAGAATGTGAAGAGAGCGAACATTGCGAGAAATACCATGAAAGGTAAATTACCTTGAGTGGCGCTTGCATTAAATAATGTTTCAAGCGGTTTTTTAAAGACACTATATGCGTAAACAGCCCCAAGGCACATATTGACAACCATGCCCAATACAACAAAAACCCACCTTCCTGCATTTGCAGACATTCCAAAAATCTTCTGATCATCAGCCATAAAACATACCTCCTCTAAAATTGAAATCTATCAGGACTAAGCCTTAAAATGAAAACACTAAATAAATGTGAATGAAAATTATTATACAATATCAGATAATGTCAAGATTTTTCTTGTCTAAGGGAAAACCTTGTTGGCCAATAAAATCGGCTACCTGATACCTTGTACTAATAAAACTATCAAATTTTTGTTTGTATTCAATATTCAGAAGTAGGATAAAGACATGAAGAAATAATCCCCCCGGTCCGATATCTGATCATCACAGAAAAAATCATTATCCTTGATTGTGGTTGTTATTGAGTCATTTTTATCTGCGATTTTACCACTAAATATATTGTCTGGTGCACTTGTTTATTAACAAAAATCTCTTGACATAAAAGGCAAAATCGTTTAACATACCAAAGTTTTCGCTGAGCTTGCTTTCCCTTAAAACAAATTAGGGAATTATTTTATTTGGAGGGTATTGATGCCTACTATTAATCAATTAGTAAGGCTTGGGAGAGAAGTCGTTAAAAAGAAGAGTTCATCCCCGGCGCTTATAAATTGTCCACAAAAGAGAGGAGTTTGTGTAAGGGTTTATACAACAACTCCTAAAAAACCGAATTCGGCATTAAGAAAGGTAGCCCGTGTGAGATTGACCAATGGCATAGAGGTTACTACATATATACCCGGTATCGGCCACAATCTTCAAGAGCACTCGGTTGTGCTGATAAGAGGCGGAAGGGTCAAGGATTTGCCTGGTGTCAGATACCATATAATCAGAGGATCACTTGATGCAAGCGGTGTGGCAAATAGAAAGAAAAGCAGATCCAAGTACGGCGCCAAAAGACCTAAACAGTAGAGGAGTTTAGACGACAGTAAATAGCGGAGTTTGAACGATAGTAAACGGAGGAGTTTAAAGCATGCCAAGAAAGGGACACGTTGCGACAAGGGAGAAATTACCTGATTTAAAATACAATGACTTCCTTGTACAGAGATTGATAAGCTGCGTTATGCTGGATGGGAAGAAGAGTACAGCCACAAGGATTGTTTATGGTGCTTTTGATGTGATTGAAGGCAAGCTGAAAGACGATCCGCTTAAGGCGTTCCATAAGGCGATAGACAATATCAGACCTGAAATAGAAGTAAAAGCAAGAAGGGTTGGAGGGGCAACATATCAGGTTCCGGTTGAGGTAAGGTCAAACCGGAAAATGTCTCTGGGGATTAGATGGCTGATAAGATATGCAAGAGAAAGATCAGAAAGAACAATGAAAGAGAAACTTGCCGGAGAGATCCTTGATGCTTGCAACAATAAGGGCGGTGCAGTAAAAAAGAGAGAAGATACCCACAAGATGGCCGAAGCAAATAAGGCGTTTGCTCACTACAGGTGGTAAATCAAGGTAAAAATGAATGAATCAAATTGTTAGAAATGTAGGTATTATGGCGCACATTGATGCTGGAAAGACAACTGCCACAGAGAGAATGCTCTTCTATACAGGGGTTAACAACAGGATGGGAGAAGTTGATGATGGCGCTGCCACTATGGACTGGATGGAGGAAGAAAAAGAAAGAGGGATTACCATTACAGCTGCAGCAACAACCTGCTTCTGGAGGGAACACAGAATTAACATCATAGATACGCCTGGACATATAGACTTTACGATAGAGGTGGGAAGATCACTTAGAGTGCTGGATGGCGCTGTAGCATTATTCTCAGCAGTGGAAGGCGTTGAACCTCAATCAGAGACTGTCTGGAGACAGGCCGACAGATACAGGGTCCCGAGAATTGCATATGTGAACAAGATGGACAGAACCGGTGCTGATTTTGACAACTGTGTCCGGATGATACGAGAAAATTTAAAGGCAAATCCATTGGTACTCCATTTTCCCATCATGAACGAAGATGGGTTCATCGGGACCGTTGATTTAATAAAAAACAAAGCAATTTTATATGATAAAGACAGACTGGGCTTTGAGTACACAGTCTGTGAAGTACCTGAAGCGCTTAAAGCCAAGGCTGATAATGCAAGGATAAACATTATGGAGATGTTGTCCAGTGTAGAAGACAGCTTTATGGAACGGTATCTGGAAGGATATGAGATCGATGAAGCAAGTATTAAAGAAGCGATAAGAAAAGGCACATTGAATGGGAGTGTTATACCTGTCCTTTGTGGCAGTGCATTTAAGAATAAAGGAGTTCAGCCGCTTCTTGATGCAATTGTAGACTATCTTCCTTCACCGCAGGATGTATCTCCTTATCACTATTGGACCGAAGACGGGACAGAAGGAGCTTTTGATGGAACCGAAGAAGAACCTTTCAGTGGACTTATTTTTAAGATAATGAATGATCCTTTTGTTGGTCATTTGAGCTATGTAAGGATATATTCCGGTGTATTGAAGACCGGTGATACGATAATGAATTGTGCACAGTCAAAAACAGAGAGGGTCGGCAGGATACTAAGACTTCACGCGAACAAGAGGGAAGAGGTAAAGAAGGTAGAAGCGGGCGATATCTGTGCAATTGTAGGTTTGAAAGGGGTATCAACAGGAGATACGCTAACCCACCCAGGTTTGGATATATTTTTTGAAAATATTGAAGTCCCTATTCCGGTGGTTTCATGTGCAATAACACCAAGGAAGAAAGATGATCTGAAGAAGATGTGGCTTGTTTTCAACAGATATACAGTTGAAGATCCTTCTCTCAATGTGCGGCTTGACAGTGAGACCGGAGAGGTAATACTATCAGGCATGGGAGAATTACATCTTGAAATAATCATGAACAGGGCAAAAAGGGAGCATAACCTCGAAATGATATCATCTCCGCCACAGGTGGCATACAGGGAGACAATAACAAAACAAGTCACGGGCAATGGTAAATATATTAAACAATCAGGTGGGAGAGGCCAATACGGACACGTAGTATTAAATATTTCACCCCTCGAAGGTTCTGTTATTTTTGAAAATAAAATTGTAGGTGGTGCGATCCCAAGGGAATATATCTCAAGTATAGAAGCGGGTATCAGGGAAACGCTGGAAAAAGGTGTTGTTCTCGGGTATCCCATGGTAGATATGAAGGTTGAGCTTATTGACGGTTCATATCATGAAGTGGATTCATCAGAGCTTGCCTTTAAGCTTGCTGCATCAATAGGATTAAAAGATGCAGTTAGAAAAGCAAATCCTGTGATTCTTGAACCCATTATGAAGGTAGACATAAGCATACCAAATGAGTTTTTGGGTGTTGTAATTGGTGATATATCGTCAAGGCGCGGCAGGATTGCAGAACTTGGTGACAAAAACGGTTTTAAGTATATAATCGCACATATTCCTTTGGACGAAATGTTCGGATACACAACTCATCTTCGCTCAGCAACGCAAGGAAGAGGGAATTTCAGCATGGAGTTTTTTCACTATACCCCTGTACCACAGCATATTTATGAAACTTTAATTAAAAATAGAGAAAAAAATGTAACGGAGGTCCTTTATGGCTAAGAAAAAGTTTGAAAGAAACAAACCCCATGTGAACATCGGAACCATAGGACATATAGACCACGGGAAAACAACCCTCACATCTGCTGTTACAAGGTATCTTTCCAAAGCAGGAATGGCGACTTGGATACCTTTCGATCAGATAGATAAGGCACCTGAAGAGAAAGAAAGGGGCATTACCATAGCTACAGCACACGTGGAATACGAGACGAAAAATCGGCATTATGCCCATGTGGACTGTCCGGGCCACGCAGATTACATCAAGAATATGATTACCGGCGCCGCACAGATGGATGGTGCTATCCTTGTAGTCGGTGCAAACGACGGTCCTATGCCGCAGACACGTGAACATATCCTGCTTGCCCGCCAGGTTGGCGTACCCTGTATGGTTGTCTACCTTAACAAGGTGGATATGGTGGATGATCCCGAACTGATAGAACTTGTAGAGATGGAGCTTCGTGAGCTCCTCACGCTGTATGAATTCCCGGGCGATGATATCCCTATAATAAAAGGAAGCGCATTAAAGGCCTTAGAATGCGGATGCGGCAATGCGGAATGCCCCAACTGCAAGAGCATACAGGAACTTATGGATGCCTGTGATTCATATGTTCCGGAACCTGTCCGTGATACCGATAAGCCTTTCCTTATGCCGGTTGAAGATGTTTTCTCTATCTCCGGTCGTGGTACGGTTGTTACCGGCAGGATCGAAAGGGGAATTATCAAATCCGGCGAAGAAGTGGAGATCATCGGTTTCAGACCGACTATGAAAACCGTTGCCACCTCTGTTGAGATGTTTAGAAAAATCCTTGATCAGGGCATTGCCGGTGATAATGTCGGCGTACTCCTCCGGGGCATAAAGAAAGATGAAGTCGAGAGGGGTCAGGTACTGGCAAAAACCGGGAGCATAACCCCCCATACAAAGTTTAAAGGCGAGGTCTATATACTAACAAAAGAAGAGGGTGGGCGTCATACGCCTTTCTTTACCGGCTATAGACCGCAGTTCTATTTAAGAACAACAGACGTAACCGGTGTGACAAAGCTCCCCGATGGTGTCGAGATGGTGATGCCCGGCGATAATGTAACTATCATTGTTGAGCTTGTTACCCCCATTGCCCTTGAGAAGGAACTCCGTTTTGCTATCAGGGAAGGTGGAAAGACTGTCGGAGCCGGTGTTGTCACTGAGATTATAGAGTAGAGGGGAAAAAAAATGAGGCA
>JAPLKC010000032.1 GCA_026388255.1 Pseudomonadota bacterium
TGTATCATAAAACTCTATGGCGCCATAGGTACAAGCCGTGATACATGCCCCACAGGATATACAATCACTCTCATTTACCTCGGCAACAGAACCGGAGGCAGTAACTGTGTCATGGGAGAGAAGGGTCAAAACCCGGCCTGCCGCTCCATAAGCCTGGTTAATCGTTTCCGATATATGCTTGGGATAGTGGGCTATGCCACAGAGGTAAATGCCATCGGTGCCAAACTCCACCGGTCTTAATTTGACATGGGCTTCTTTGAACCAATCATCGGGTCCCAAAGAAACCTTGAACAACAAGGACATTTCCTTGTTTCCGGCCGAGGGAATAACGGCGGCAGCCAAAGAAAGTAAATCAGCATCGATTGCCAGCTTCTTACCTAAAATATAATCGGTCGCCGTAACCCTGAGCATGCGCCGCCCCTCTTCCTCAACAGCTTCCACCTGCGGTTTATCCTGTGGCTCATAGCGGATGAACTTTACATCTTTATTTGATGCATCCCGGTAATAATCCTCACTAAACCCATAGGTTCGCATATCCCGGAAGAGAATGGTTATATCCATCCGGGGGTTTATCTCTTTCAGTTTTAAGGCGTTCTTTACAGAGTTGCTGCAACATATCCGGGCGCAGTAATTTCTGTCCTCATTTCTGCAGCCTACGCATTGGATCATCACCAGGCTCTGGGCGTTCATCACCCTTTCTTCTCCTTGGGCGATCTGCTCCTCCAACTCCAGATTGGTCATTACCCTATCATCTTCCCCATAAAGGTATTCGGTGGGTTTATATTCATCAGCACCGATGGCGATGACGGTTGCCCCATGTTTTATCTCGGTGATCCCCCTGTCCGACTTCACTTTGGTGACAAAATTCCCCACATAACCGGTAGCCTCCGGGATCGTGGCATCCGTATAAACATGGATGAGGGGGTGCTGGTAAATCTTGCGCACAAGATCACGCAAATAGGCCTGAACATCCATCCCGTCCAGCGTGGAATGAATTCTTCGCGCCGTTCCCCCCAGATCAGTATCCTTTTCCACCAGACAAACCTCATGCCCCTGCTTCGCTATGGAGAGGGCGCACGTCATGCCGGCGATACCGCCGCCAACCACCAGCGCCGTCCTGTTGACCGGCAGATCAAATTCCTGCAAGGGCTTCAAACGGCAAACTCGCGCTACCGACATCCTGATGATATCCTTTGCCTTTTGGGTGGCTTCTTCCTTTTCCTTGGCGTGGACCCAGGAACAATGTTCTCTAATATTCGCCATGTCTAAGTAATATTGATTAATTCCCGCCTCCCGCAGGGTGTCCCGGAATAGCGGTTCAAGGGTCCTGGGGGAGCAGGCGGCAATAACCACGCGATTGAGCCCTTTTTCCTTTGCCAGATCTGATATTTGTTGGGCAGAATTGGTAGCACAGGAAAATAGCTGTTCCTGAGCGTAGACAACATTGGGCAAAGTTAAGGCATATTCCACTGTGGAAGGAACTCCTACTATCCTGCCGATGTTAGCCCCACAATGACACACAAAGACTCCTATTCTTGGCTCCTCTTGGGAAACATCCCTTTCCGGCGGATATATCCTTTCTTTGGACAGCTCTCCTCGCCGGTAGTCAAGGAGTTCACCACATTGGGAGCCGGCAGCGCTGGCGGTAAAAACCGACTCGGGAATATCTGTAGGACCCTGGAAGGCTCCGCTTACAAAGATCCCAGGCCTGGTGGTCTCCATAGGATTGGAAGGAATTGCTTTACAGAATCCGTGAGCATTGAGTTCGATGCCGAACTTGTTTGCCAGGCCCTGCACATCAGCAGGTGGGTTCAAGCCAACGGATAGTACCACCATATCGAATTCTTCCTCTTTTACTCCTTCGTCGGGTGTAGAATACCGTATGGTGACACTCTTGGTTTCCGGGTTCTCTTTTACTATGGATACGTAGCTTCTGAAAAATCGAACGCCGGGAAGGTTCTCTGCTCTTTCGTAGAATCGCTCAAAATCCTTGCCATAGGAACGAATATCGTTATGGAATACCGTACACTCGGCCTCTGCGTCATGTTCTTTTGTCAAAATCACCTGTTTCTGGGTATAGGTGCAGCATACGGCTGAGCAATAGCTGTTTTCGCCCGGAGTAACCCGCCTGGAACCGACGCATTGAAGCCAGGCTACTTTATGGGGATGCTTCATGTCGGAAGCACGCAATATCTCGCCCTGGTATGGCCCGGTGGCGCATAACAGCCGTTCATAGTCCATACTGGTTACCACGTTTACAAATTGTCCGTATCTATATTCCTCCCTCACCTTGGGATCAAAGGGCTCAAAGCCGGAAGACAGAATGATGGCCCCTACATTTACTTCTACCTTCTCCAGCGTTTGATTGAAATCTATGGCGTTGTTCTTACATGCTCCTTCGCAAATCCGACATTTCTTCTCTTTAAGGTAAAGACAGCTTTCATCTATATAGGTGACCAGTGGAATTGCCTGAGCGAAGTATACATGGACGGCTTTATTCTTCGATATTTCCTGATTATATTGATCAGGATATTTGACCGGGCAATACTCTACACAGGTAGTACAACCCGTGCATTTGTCCTCAAGAATATACCTGGGCTTTTTAATCAGCGTTACGTTAAAATTTCCTGCTTGCCCTTCTACACTGTCAACTTCAGTATAGGTGAGTACCTCTATATTCGGATGCCGGCCGACCTCGACCAGTTTCGGTGCGAGTATTCACATGGAGCAGTCATTGGTGGGAAAGGTCTTGTCAAGCTGGGCCATGTGGCCGCCTATGCTCGGCGCCTTTTCAACCAAATAAACCTTAAAACCGGCAGTGGCAAGATCAAGAGAGGCCTGAATACCGCTGATCCCTCCACCGACAACCATTACGTCTCCGAAATTGTTGTCTCCAAAATTGTTACAAAGTTGTTGAACATTTTCTTTTAGCGATATTACGTTTTCCATTTTCTATTCCCTCATAAGGTTCTATGTTCCCGTAGTGTCCGGGTTCGGCTGTGTTAGCCGTAGTTAATTTGTTGAGCAGCCAAGCCTCTCCTCGTGCGAATACACCGACATGTGACTGCCACGTACCTGACCAACCAGGGTAATGCCCAGATCATGAGCAAGCGAAATTGCGCTTCCCGTCGGCGTGTGCCGCGAAACAACAAGCGGGGCCTGCATTCTTGCCGCCTTACGCAACATCTCCGTCGAAACGCGGCCGGTAGTCAGAATCCATTTATCTCTTGTTGATAGTCCCCTCATCAGACATTCACCTTGTATCTTGTCCAGTGTGTTATGCCGTCCGATATCCTCAGTCACTACGAGCAGGTTCTTGCCATCGGACAGAGCTGAAGTGTGTACACCGCCGCTATACCGATACAACTCCTCCTGACCATGAAAATCTTTCATCACTGACAGTAATTTCTCTGGTGTAGTAACAATATCCGAATCAACTCTCTGCCCATAAGTTGTGAAAGTTGCGCCACCTCCGCACCCGGAGGTAAGCGTCCGCTTAGTCGGTAATTCAAAATTGGGATTGGAGAGCCTCACATCGACTTCCGATTCCGCGTCACAAATATTCATCATCATCACATCACCCATACCTGAGATGATTCCCTCTGAGTACAGGAATCCGAGGACAAGGAAATTCAGCTTGGTTGGAGTGCACAGGATACTGACCAGGTGCTGAAGATTGACATAGACAATAAGCTCCTTTTCGAAAGGTGCGTGGCCATTGGTTCTGACCCATCCAGCCTCGGAAAAGCGATTAAAGACTATATCCGTTGCTACACCTTCTATATCCGACACGCCAAACGATTCTTTAATGTTCAGTTTCTTCGTCCTCTAAATCACTTCCTGGAGAATCTCTGTAATATCCATAACTTCTATATCACCGGCATGATTCGTGACTAACCTGCTATCTTCAAGAGCGGTGACGCAATAGGGACAGGCAGTAGCCAGTACTTCGGCCCCAGCCTCGATAGCTTGCTCTATTCTGATGTTGGAGAATCTTTCATGCTTTTCTGTTTCCATCCAAATTCTGCCGCCCCCCATTCCGCAACAAAGACTGTCTTCCCGCGCATCAACCATCTCTGTCAGTTCCAAGCCGGGTATCTTCTTTAAGACTTCTCGGGGTTCGTCATATACGCCATTATGTCGACCCAGGTAACATGGATCATGATATGTGACTTTCTTTGCGAACTCTTTGGTGATTTTAAGTCTCCCCTCATTGATCAACTCAAATAAATACTGTGAGATATGAACAATCTCAAAGTTGGCTCTGAATTCGGGATACTCGTTTTTGAAGGTATGAAAACAATGAGCGGAAGAAGCAACGATCTTCTTCACCCCGTTGTCAACAAAAGTCTTGATATTTTCTCTGGCAAGGCGTTTGAATAATGCCTCGTTTCCCGTTTTACGCACACTCTCGCCACAGCATAATTCTTTGGAGCCTAATATGCCAAAATCTACCCCTGCCTTTTTGAGGATATTGGCCGTGGCTTGAGATACCTTCTTTAATCTCGGGTCATAGCTGGGATAGCAGCAGGGAAAATAGAGTATTTCAGTATTCTCATCAAACTCTTTGATGTCCAGATCTTTCGCCCAGTTTGCCCTGTCATTCGGTTCCTGTCCCCAGGGGTTACCCACACTGGCAATGCTTGTCATTATACCGCGGAGATTGGGGATGCTGGCAGGGACTACACCGTCCGGCACCATTATCCTGCGCATAGCCCGTACAATATCTATTGTGTTTACGCCTCTGGGGCAACGCTGAACACAATTACGGCAACTGACGCACATCCATATGTCTTCGGATTCAAAAGGGACCACACCCAATTGTGCCTGATGGTTCAGTTTGCGAACAAAATATTTTCTAACACGATTCCAGGGACAGACAGTCTCACATTTACCGCAGTGATAGCAGAATTTGAAGTCGTCTCCACCTGCTTCTTTTATGCCATCTATTACTATTTTAAAGGGCTCTAAGGGTAAAATCTCCATTATCTTTTTCCAACCTCTTCTTTTGCCTTAATGCTTTATTCCTTCTTTGACATCCGGGCAACGGTATCTGCTATGTTCTGCAATCCATATTTGTTTGCCAATGATTCCAATCCTATTTCCATGTCTCCCAGTTTCTCTTCTTCTTCAACTTCCTCTTCCCTTTCTTCGCAAATCAGTGCATCATTTAAGCACCACTTAACGCACAAAGGCTCTTCTTCACCTTCACACATATCACATTTGAGAGGAAGACCGGAATCGGGTTCTTTGAAAGCGTCCCTGGATGGGCAAGAAGCCCTGCAGAAGCCGCACTCGGAGTATTCCTTCCCGTCAATCACATATTTGTCTCTGCCCATACATTCGGCTGCAGTGTATTCACCCGCGTATACGGGAACATATATGTCTCTTATCGGTTCGCGAATCATCCGAATCCGGGACCTCGCCGGATTGTTGCTGCTATATTTCGGGTTAGCGTGAAAAGCTGAACAGATTACCTCGCATGCCCGGCAACCATTGCATTTATCAAGATCGATCTTGATTGTCTTGACTTTCTTCTTAACCTTGCTCATTTTTTATTATACCTCTCTGTTCTAAGTCTTCGGCAACATAATCCATACCTAATTTGTGCAAGGACTCTTTGGTGGGAATACCATCGTTATCCCACCCCTTAAACTTGTAATAAGCATCCAGGAGCTTTTCTTCAAGCTCGGGGAATCTTTTCTTCCAATGATCTTCGGGCGGCTTCTCATCAGCCCTCCTCAAACCTCTTCTCACATTAATGGCTCTGAGCAGATTTCGGTTCCTGTTATATACTTCCGTCAGCCCGTCTTCATCAATGTCGATTCCCGTTGCTGCTGTGATAAATTTCGGGTAATTGTGCATATGATAGGGAGGCTTCAGAGGAAATGACGACAAGCCTGCACACACTCCAAGGGCATCATCGATATAGTGCATCTTCTCCTGCCAGTCAACAATATCAACGGACATGTCAACAGTAGGATAATACGGATTTGAATGTTCTCCACGGAAATCCCAGTCAAGAACAATTTGCTTGAACTTATCATCAGGACATTGTATCCAATCACTTATGAATTCCTGTCTCTCCTCCATGGTCGCAAAAGGCGCCTGGGGGAACTGCCCTTCAATCTGGGTAATATTTATCTTCTCGCCGGTGGCATACATCAGGAAGTAAACAGGGTTCAGCATGCCAAGCTTAAGAGGCAACTGTTCATGTTTCTTAATAGTGTTATGGTCAAAGGCTTCCGCGCCTTTGCCGATCTTACGGGCTGCCCAGTAAACGCCGTCAGCCAGAATGTCTCCAATCCCTTCACGCCGCACAATCCTGTCAAGTAACCAGAAAAATTTCCCTTCGTTATCGGACGGGCACCCTTCAAAGTCTGCTTCGGTTAAGATACCGGCTTCTCTTAACTCAAAGGCGAAGGCCATGATTTGAGGGGTCGAGAATCCGTCCACTCCATACTCCGTAGCACGTTGAGCGATTCTAAAACCGAAATCCAGGTCGTCTACAAAAGCCGCCATTGTATAGGTAAGTTTCGTGAAGCATTTCATCATGTAGGTTGAAATTCCCGGGACGGAAATTATTGCACCGCATTTTATCGGACAGTTATAACAACTTATTAACCGCGTCCGCACGGTTTCCTGAACGTCCTTCCACCTCTCTTCGACTTCCTTGGTCCAGAAGTCTTTTCTCCGGCTGCGGGCATTTCCCCAGGAGAAATTTTCCGTGTGCCACTGCTCATCAACGTGCAACATCTCCTGCGGTGACCCAAGCCCCTGTAAAATGGTCATTACGTTCGGAACCGGATTTTCTCCCCGGAATTTTATATATTTCAGCACGTCGTTGCAGAGCCCGATATATTCATCCGGTCGGGCAAGATTGACGTCCTTTGTTCCACGAACAACTATCGCCTTTACGCCTTTGTCTCCCATCACAGCGCCCATTCCAAGCCGACTGGAACTGGAGCGACCCTGCTCGATGGAGGCTGTAAAAACCCTATTTTCACCGGCAAGACCGATGGCAGCCACCTGGGCGTTCGGCTGGTTCAACTCCTGTTTAATTAGTTCTGAAGTCTGAATAGCGCCCTTACCACGGAGATGATTGGCATCACGTATTTCCACCTTGTCATTGTTTATCCATATATAGACAAGATCCGGGGACTTGCCGCGAAGGATGATTTTGTCATAACCGGCATACTTTAACTCCGGTGCAAAAAATCCTCCCATCATTGAATATCCCATTAACAAAGTCTGGGGAGAATAGCTGGTAACAATGGTACGATTAGCGCCTGGAGCAGGTGTGCCGCATAAAAGACCGGTGCTGAATATCAGTAGATTATCAGGAGAAAAAGGTTCGGTTTCAGGGGGAACCCTATCCCATAATATCTTGGCGTTAGTACCTAAACCCCCAAGATGAAGTTCTGTCAATCTTGGGTCAGTTTCAACTCTCTCAATGTTTCCTCGTGATAGATCAATTTCTAAATTAAACCCTGTCTCTCCGTACCTCATGTTTTTATCCCCTATATTTGATCATTTACAACATAAGCGTAATTTATCAAATTGAAAAAATCTTGTCAATAAAAATAATGAAATATTTCACAATGAAAACAAGCGGTTCATCGACCCCCGCATTGGAGATAATTCTAATTAAATGGTATCAAAAATCCTTAATAAGGTATTAATATGGTCTTCTTATGATTTTTACTAAAGCAAGTCGCAACATAAAGTAACTATTGAACAATATGAAGGCGTTACAGGCAACGAGAACCTGTTCCTTTATTCGGATAAATCACGTTTTGCCCGGTTTTTGTATTCTTCTTCCTGTTGCCGCTTCAGACGAACTATTGCGCAACTATTATGTGAAATTAAAACTATAAGAGAACCGGGGTGAACAACGCTATAGAAAAAAAAGTACAGGGCAGGTATAATTTAATTGTTAAAGTGCATGAAAGAAGCCGTAAATAAATATGCTGTCAGGTGCAACAAAAGCCGTTAAAGAAAACGGATTTAAAAAATCAGGCATTGTTTGACATGCCGGGAACACCTGTTGAGCGTTGCTGCAAAATTAAGGAGGTCAGGTTAGATTATGGCAGAAAATATAAAGAAGGTAATGACAGATTGTACCCTCTGCTATCATAGTTGCGGAACCATTATGACCATTGAAAACGGCAAGGCAGTGAAGGTTGAAGGGTTGCCGTCGCACCCGCTGAACAAAGGCAGGCTTTGCGAAAAAGGTGAAGCCATGCTTGACAATATCTACGACCCTGACAGACTGAAATACCCGATGAAAAGGGTAAACGGGAACTGGGATAGGATTTCATGGGATCAGGCCCTGACTGAGATTGCAGAGAAACTCCTGAAACTTAAAAATGAATTCGGCCCGGGTGTACTCGGTGTTTTCAGCGGCTCTATCGGCGTTGAGAATCTTGAGATGGCGGGGCTGACGCAAAGGGTCAAGGCAGCATTCGGTTCACCCAACTTTTTTTCTGTGGAAAGCATATGCTACAGGATGCGTATACGGACAAGGCAGATCACCTTCGGCAAATATCCGACAGAGGAGCTTGATTCAAAACTCTATATCCTGTGGGGACACAACCCTGAGCAATCCGATTTTCCTCTGAAGCTTGCAATCGATGAAAATCTGGAAAAAGGTGCAAAGCTTGTTGTTGTTGATCCTAAACGCATCGGGCTCGCAGACCGTGCAGACATGTATTTGAGGATAAGACCGGGTACGGACGGTGCAATGGCCCTTGCCATGATCAATGTGATTGTAAATGAAAAGCTCTGCGATTATGAATTTATTGAAAATTATACAACAGGATTCGATGAGCTTGTTCCGCATGTTCAGCAGTATACACCCGAATGGGCAGAGAAGATCACATGGGTGGCTGCCGAAGATATCTGCAAACTGGCGCGTCTCTTTGCAACAACAAAAGGCGCGGGCATCTATCAGGGCACCTGCACGCAGGATCAAACGGCAAACGGCACCCAGAACAGCCGGGCGTTCTCTGTTCTTCAAGCGGCTGGGTTATCAGCCCCAGGCTTCCCCTGGGCAATGTTGGAATGGGCGTTGAAGGCGAACCCCTCGGCGCTGACCAGTATCCCCTTTTCTACGAAGTATGGGGAAGAAAAAGCCCTTACGGTGTTGTAACATGCGTGCCGGAGAGTATTCCCGACAAGATAAAAGCCTTCCTTGTGATCGGCGGAAACCCCATGCTCTCCATGGCAGATTCAAACGCCTTCAGGGAAGCCTTCAAAAGGCTGGAACTCCTCGTTGTCCATGACCTTTTTATGACCGAGACAGCCCGGCTTGCCCATTATGTGCTGCCTGCATGTTCACACCTCGAAAAATGGGGCGTTGCCTATACCTATAATGTATGCCACTGCTTGCCTTATCTCATGCTCAGGAAAAAGGCTATTGAACCCTATTATGAAAGCTGGTCGGAATGGAAATTCTTTACCGGACTTGCTAATAAGCTCGGCATAGGCGATAAATTCCCCTGGAAATCCGAAGAGGAGCTTGTTGCCTTTGAATTGGAGCCGACAGGACTGACGTTTGATGAGCTTCTTTATGAAAAGCCTGAAGGCGCCTTTTATCAGCAGAAACAATACGGCATCAAAGATGTCCGCTTTGCAACACCGACGAGAAAAATAGAGATATACAGTAAGGCCTTGGCTGATATAGGATTTGATCCTCTCCCGACTTATCTGGAACCGCACAGAAGCCCCTTGAGTTCTCCCGGACTGCTGGAAAAATATCCATTGATTCTTTCCACCGGCAACAGAAACCTTTATTATACGCACGGCCAGTTCAGAAATGTAAAGTCGCTTAAGGAAAAGAATCCTGAACCAATGGCGGAAATAGGGCCGCTGACCGCCGCAAAATACGGGATAGAGGAATCCGACGAAGTTATTATTGAAACAAACAGAGGATATGTACGGATGAAGGCCCATGTTGATGAACGGATTGCAGAAGGCGTTTTAATCGTTCCTCACGGGTGGGCCGGTGAAGCAAATGCAAATCTACTTACGGATACGGAATGCAGGGAGCCCATCATGGGTTATCCTGAGATAAAGTCCCTGCTGTGCTCAATAAGAAAGGTATGATTTAGATTTTGGATTGCGTATTTTGGATCCCATGGTAATCGTCCGGAATCACCTGTGAACAAGCCCTTTCAGGATAATATCTTTTTATTCGTATTCAGGGCAGCAGGTTTTATATCAAAGGAGAAATGATGCAAATAGATATTTTAAGAAAAAGAAAGTTTGAGCTATATCGGTTAGCAGCAGGACTTATTCTGCTTTTCCTGGCCGGAACAGCTTTTTCTGAGGAAACATCCTTTGAAAACGTGATTGTCCTGGTAGCCGATGGCATGGGGTCGACACATACAACTGTTGCACGTTGGTACAAAGGGTCTCCTCTTGCCCTTGACAGTATGCATCTGGGGGCCGTAAGAACGTATGGGGCCGATTCTATTATTACCGATTCTGCGCCTGCTGCAACCGCTTTTGCTACAGGACATAAGACATCCGGCAAGCTGATCAGTGTGTTGCCGGGACCTGTCACAGTACCGGGGGTAAACAGGGTGCCCGATAATTTAATGTATAAACCGGTGGCAACTGTTCTCGAAGGCGCAAAACTCTCAGGCAGGTCTGTCGGGATTATTGCCACATCCAACATCCAGCATGCCACCCCTGCAGGATTTTCGGCGCATTGGCCGGACAGAGATAACTACAATGAGATCGCCGAACAACAGGTGTACCTGAACATGGACGTTGCATTGGGCGGAGGAAAAAAATATCTGGCGCCGAAAGGAAAAGGCGGGGTCCGTATTGACGGTGAAGACCTTGTAGAGGTCTTGAAGTCAAGGGGTTATGACTTTGTAGAAACAAAGACCGCCATGCAGAACAGCACTTCGAGAAAATTATGGGGTATGTTCGCCGATGACGATATGGCCTATGAGTTTGACCGGAGAATATTCTGTCCCGGGCAGCCGGCGCTTTCTGATATGACAAAAAAGGCAATTGAAATACTGTCAAAAAATCCAAAAGGATTTTTTCTCTTTGTTGAAGGAAGCAAGATAGACTGGGCTTCCCATGCAAACGATCCCATAGGGGTAATAAGCGATGTCCTTGCCTTCGATGATGCAGTGGGGGTTGTCCTGGATTTTGCAAAGGCAAAGGGAAAGACCATGGTCCTCGCCTTTTCCGACCATGGTACCGGCGGGATGTCCATAGGAGATAAGCCAACCGATGGTATACACCCTAAACTTACCTATGAAGCAATTTTTGGCCCTCTGAAAAAGGCCCGGTTAACAGGTGAAGGTCTCGAAAGGGTAATAGGAAAGGATCCCTCAGATGAACATATTAGAAAAGTTATGGCACAATACGCCGGAGTGAATGATCTCACACAGGACGAGATCGATGCCGTCAAAAAGGCAAGGCCGGAAAAAATGAACTCTACCACGGGGCCCATGATCAGCAGGAGAGCTAATATTGGTTGGGCAACAAAAGGACATACAGGCGAAGACCTGTTTTTCTATGTATATGGGCTCAACAGGCATATAGGTCTTATTGAAAATACCGATATCGCACGCATAATAGCGAAAGGCATGGATTTTGACCTGGCTGTTACTGGCAGAGAGCTTTTTGTAGATGCTGAAGAGGCTTTCGGAAAAATCGGGGCGACAATAAGGACAGAGCAAAGAGACCCTGCAAATCCTGTACTTATTGTAGAAAAGAAGGGTGGTTATGCAGAGTTACCTTTTAGTAAAGACATTATTCGAGCAGGAACAGATCGAAAAGAATACAGGATGCAGGGGGTAACGGTCTTCTCTCCGCGGACAAAGAAAGTATATATTCCCCGACAGGCAGTATCAATATTTGAGGGAGAAATACGCTAACCCAACATTAAACATCAGGCGGGAAAAAGCATCTTTATATATTTTTTAAAGGGCCTTTCGATTATGCCCTTTTCAGTTATAAAGTTGGATATGTATTTCTCCGGTGTGACGTCGAAAGAATAATATTGTGCCTTGATTTTATCAAGCGTTATGAGCTTGTCCCCGGCATACTTCACCTCTGTTCCCTCCCTCTCCTCTATGGGGATATGAGCCCCGTTTTCAATATTTTTATCAAAGGTAGACACAGGTGCGGCAACAAAGAAAGGGATTTTATGCCGATGCGCACATAGCGATATCATGTATGTGCCGATCTTATTTGCGGTGTCCCCGTTTTTGGCAACCCTGTCGGCGCCGACAATGATTTTATCTATCCTCTTACTATAGCAGAGCAGACCGACATGGTTATCGGGAACGAGCGTTACATCTATCCCTTCCTCATGCAATTCCCAGGCAGTAAGCCGTGCGCCCTGGAAATAAGGTCTTGTTTCCGTTGCAATGACCTTGATCTTTTTTCCGGCCTCATGTGCTGCGCGTATTACCCCCAGTGCAGTTCCGTACCCGCCTGTTGCAAGGGCGCCTGCATTGCAATGGGTAAGTATTGTATCGCCTTCATCAATAAGCTCTGCGCCGTAGAGGGAGAGCATCCTGTTGTTCTCTATATCTTCAACGTGGATTGAGATCGCCTCGTCAAGCATGATGTCGGGCATATCGGCATTGTTTCCGCATCGGCTGAAGGCGTCCTTCATCCTTTCCAATGCCCAGAAAAGGTTGACGGCAGTGGGTCGTGTGCTGCCCAATTTCTTGCATATCCTGTCCACATCTATATCCTTTATATTACCTTTTGACGCAATAATCTCCTGAATCCCGAGCGTCACGCCATAGGCTGCGACTATCCCGATAAGCGGCGCGCCCCTGATGGTCATGTTTTTTATGGAATCCATAACATCTTTCAAGTTTTTGCAGCGGACATAGACCTTTTTAAAAGGCAGCAGCCTCTGGTCGAGTAAGTATAGTGCGCCATTCTTCCAGTAGATATGGTCTGTCATTATTACCCCTTCAATTTCTTTAACAGAAGTTCATTCAACAGTTTCGGATTTGCCTTTCCCTTTGTTTCTTTCATAACCTGACCCACAAAGAACCCCAGCAGCTTTTCCTTGCCGCCTCTAAACTCTTCCAGTTCCTTCGGGAAACGGGCAATGATTTCATCAATGGTAGAACCGATGGCTGTTTCATCGGATATCTGGATAAGTCCTTTTTTCTCAACAATACTTTTCGGTGAAGCGCCGCTTTTGTATATCTCAGGAAAAATCTCTTTCCCGATTTTAATATTTATTGTACCGTCCTTTATGAGCGACAGGAGTTCCGCAAGATGGGCAGGAGAAAGCGGGGAATCTTTCGGGGATACATTGCCGTCCTTCAGCTCCCGTAGAAGCTCGGTCATGATCCAGTTGCTCACTGTCTTGGGCTCAGGAAAAAGCCCGACAGCATTTTCAAAATATTGTGAAACCCCCGCGCTGGAGGTCAATATTTCCACATCATATTTCGGCAGGTCGTATACATTCATGAATCTTTCCATCTTCTCCATGGGCAGTTCAGGCAACCCTTTCCTGATATCCTCTATCCATTTATCATCGATTGTAAGCGGGAGAAGATCGGGTTCTGGAAAGTAGCGGTAATCGTGCGCCTCTTCCTTACCTCTCATTGAATAGGTAATGCCTTCGTCAGCATTGAATAAACGCGTCTCTTGGACTACGGTGCCGCCTTTTCTGATAAGCTCTATCTGTCTTTTTATCTCATATTCAAGGGATTTTTCGACAAATCTGAAGGAATTCAGGTTCTTAAGCTCAGCTCTTGTGCCAAGTTCCTCTTCCCCCTTCTTTCGTACCGATACATTCGCGTCACAGCGAAAACTCCCTTCCTCCATGTTCCCGTCACAAATTTCAAGGTATAAGAGCACGTCTCTCAACATCTTCAAATATGCCGCTGCCTCCTCGGGCGAACCTATGTCCGGCTCACTCACGATCTCAAGGAGCGGAATGCTTGACCTGTTGTAGTCTACAAGACTGTATGAACTTGCCTCTATGGCGCCTTCATGGACAAGTTTGCCCGCGTCCTCCTCCATGTGCACCCTTTTAATCCTGATTCTCTTCTTTATCTCTCCTACCGTTATATCGAGGTAGCCGTTTTCGCAAACAGGTTCTTCATACTGGGAAATTTGATAGCCCTTCGGCAGGTCAGGATAAAAATAATTTTTTCTGGCAAAAATACTCCTTTTATTAATGCTGCAGTGAAGGGCAAGGCCGAGCTTAATGGCAAAATCGACCACCTTTTTATTAAGAACAGGCAGCGCGCCCGGCAGTCCCATGCAGGTAGGGCATGTATGACTATTCGGTTCTGCTCCGAATTTTGTCGAGCATCCACAAAACAGTTTACTGTCCGTCAGCAGGTGGGCATGGACCTCAAGGCCCATAACACCTTCAAAATCATCATATTCCACAACTCACCTCATAGAAATCATTGAAAATCAAAGAATGATTGAAATATACAATACATTTGCCGTATTTTCAAAAATATTATCAATTATTGCTGCCAATCGGCTTTAACAAATTCCAGAATCTTCTTTGCCCGTTCAGAAAAGAGATGAATCCCCTGCCAGTCAGGTTGTGATATGGTTTTTTGCATAAGCAGCCCGTCTTCTCCAAACCATTGAGGCAGTATTCCGCCAAAGAAATAACCTTTATCCTTGAGTAAACGGACAATACTGCCGACCCAGGGCCATGACAATTTCAGCCAGACCTGAATTACCTCCGCATTCCGGCCCATGATACGCTGTTCTTCCGAAAGAAAAACCTTCTCAAAATCTGACCCTGCGTCATGGACAGCTACACGGGCTATCCCCGCATGATCAAATATCTGAGTATCGATTCGGGTTTGCGGAAAAGAAGGAATATCCTCCTTTGATTGTAAAAAAACCCGTCTGTCGTCAAAACCATTATAAATATATTTGAAATAGTCGGCATATATATCAGGGATATGGACCGTATGAGGATTCGGGGTAATGGTCATGAACATGAGAAGCGTTGATACCCTGCCTGATGCACTTTTTTCCTTCTCATATGCCTTGGCCGGCATAAGATTTACTTCAAGGGCTGTCTCCACTACAGGCAAAACGGCAATGGCGGCTTTCTGGATATATATATGATTACAGACCGGCTCTCCAAAAAACATATTTACATGGTTCATGCCCGGCAAAATCTTTTTGACGTACTGAAAAATCATACTTATAACACCTGAATTCCGGTAATCCTGAGAGACCACTCCATTCCCTTTCTCGTATACTCCTTTGTCGGGCGCCGCACGGAATAATGAGCTGTATCCTACTATTCTGTTATCCGGTGTGCGGACAACAATCGGTATATTATCCCGATTTTCAAATGCGACTATAAGCTCTTCAGGATTATAGACAGCCTTTGCAGGATAACCGTCTCCGTAAATTTCTCTAAAAAGTTTTGTTACACCTTCTGCATCTTCCGGCTTGAATAAATCAACGGTCAATGTTTCATTGCTCATATTTACTCCTCTTTGAATTTCGTCAGCTTTTTGTCCGCTTCACGCCTGTCCTCGCTTGCGGGGGCTTTACCGCTTTCCTCGCTTCCCAAGTCCTCTCATCTCTTCTACTATTGACTATTCACTGTTTATACCTGTGGCGTCCTTTTCTTTCCCTATGGGATGTTAGGCATCTCCTGCTGGACATGATCACAGAAAACTTGGAGCTCATAGAGGAATTTTTCAACGTCTTCCCGTATATACGTTCCAAGACCCTTATCAAAATCTGTCTTTATTGATATAAGGCCTTTAACTTGTTTCTTAACGGATTTGGGCTTTGTATTATTCGGGTCAGGCTTAACCTTCTTGTATGCGGCAAGCATTCTTTCCAGAGTAATATAAGTTACAGGCGTTTTCAAAATGTCGTTAAATATTTTCATAAGATCCGGGCAATCAAGGTTTGCGGCAAAGAGATACCCCTGAGAAACGGGGAGGTTTCCTGCTGTACGGTTTAATCCCGACAACGGAGGGACAATTGCCGCCTGAATCTCAGGAGCAAGTTTTAAAAGTGAAATCGTGCGGAACAAGGTAGGATAAGCCTTTCCGGAGATTTGCATGGCGGTGTCCACAGTGGACACCACTGCCTCCGATAGAGTGTCGGACTTCCGGTTGTACTTTATAAGGTCGCTCATTACCCCGTCTACATCGTACCTCTTATCGGGATGTTTTGCCGATGCCCTTGTCTTTGATCGACTGCATAAGCGACTTGAATGAATCTGTTTCGACATTAATATTTAATCTAACCTGTTCCAACACCACGATGTTTACTGTAGGAATGTACAAGAACTCCGGGCTTGCACTTGTCTTCTTCGTTGCCATATTGTCCCCCCCTTTTTTTAAATTTCTTTTCGGGTTGTATTCCCCGCCGCTTGCGGCGTAAAGTAGTTATGTGAGCGAGTATGTACACAAGAGCCATAATGTTACGGTATTGATATACCATTCGGTCTTTCCCGCAAAATCAAACAGCAAGGAAACACATATCGTAAGCTACATGAGGACCGTCAGCTAAGGCTTTTCTAATACCCCGCTGCTTACGGCGGGGTAGTTTATTTCTTTTTCTGTTTTATTGCCATATAGCGCTCATCATACAGTGGATTGCCGGTAATATTACCATCAACCTTAATAAAAGGCGGTATATGTATTTTGGCCTCTTTTTTTATTGTTTCAATTGGTTCAATTTTTAATACTGTCGCCCCCTCATGCCTGCCCTTGTATCTGTCGATTTCAAAGTGCTGGTTGTTCCATAAAAAGCAGGTACGTTCCTTTACAATAACATCGGTTTTAGGGTCTATGAGTTTTGTAAGATGAAGATACTCCTGTTCGGTTATAAGCCCTTCTTCTTTAATCGCTGTTCTTCTTGAAAGAAAATACAGGTAGGACCCGTTTTGTCCGCGTTTTCTAATCCTGATCTCTTCGTGCTTATTTTTTGAGTGCAGGTACATCTGCTCTATCTGTATTATCTGGTGAGCAGGTATTTTTTCGTATTGGACATTTTTAACAAGGAACCTTTCTGTTATCTGAAGGGGCGCCGGGAGACCAAGCAAATGAGAAATTGCAGAAAAGGCTCTGCTGATCTTGCCCTCAAAATCGGTCGTGTTGTCTATAATCTTAAAATGTGGATGGCCAAGCCAGCTCTCACGTATCCTTTGATCAATATTTATAGCTTCTTCAGGTGTTTCAATTCTTGCAGGATTATTGTCTCCTGTATAGTACTCAGGCGCCCCATCTGCTGCGGTAACGAGATGAATAACCCCGTTGTACCTGTCTCTCAGTTTGACCTCACTCAGCCTCTTCCTCTTGATTATCTCTTTAAAATCATCATCGGGCATAAAGGCTTTGATGTCCATGATCCCCCTGTCGAGGAGGATAACCTTTTTGCGTTCCGGGAAGACCCGCATCACTGTTTGTTTATAGGTTTCTTCAAAGGCAAGCTGCATATCGAGGATAGCTTCTTCATATACTACCACTTGTTTCGATTTATCCATCTTACGTCGGTCTATCCCGCTATTCGTGATTAGAGTCGCTGTTTCCGGGATGACAAATATCATAAAACCGTTATCCGACAATTTTTCCGTTAGGTATGCCAACGAAGAACTTTTACCGGAACAGGGGCCTCCTGTGAGAACAATCATGTAAACAGGCTCGATTAATTGTGACGTATTATGCAATAGATTTCTCCGATAAAACAATTTCTTTGCTGCAATTTATCCTGTATGGCATGGGGTGTCAATTATTTTGTGGTGTGTTTTGTTGACAACATTTCATCTATTGCATAATATATACCTGTCGACGGCACGCTTTCGGCGGCTGCTAACATAAAACTGAGTCTTGCTCTCGGAAGGGCATCTTGGTAGACTGCGGGGAATTTACCCGCTGAGATTAAACACACGGGGTAAAATATGATAGAACGTTACACGCTCCAAAGAATGGCCCGGATATGGGAGGAAAAGAACAAGTTTCAAAAATGGCTCGATATAGAGATAGCAATTTGCGAAGCTTATGGGGAGTTGTCCCTCATTCCGCAGGAAGACCTGAAGAATATTAAAGAAAAAGCTGATTTTGATATCGACAGGATCAACGAGATTGAAAAAAGGACAAAACACGACGTGGTGGCATTTATTGAATCCATATCAGAGTTTGTCGGTCCTTCCTCGAAATTTATACATATGGGGGCAACATCTTCGGACATACTCGATACATCCTTTTCATGTCTCCTGAAGGAATCCGGAGATATTCTGATTGAGGATATCCTGTCCCTTATGGAGGTATTGAAGGAAAAAGCATATAAGTACAAAACAACCCCGATGATCGGGAGAACCCACGGCATCCATGCGGAACCCATTACATTCGGTCTTAAAATGGCGCATTTCTATGATGAAATGAGAAGGAACCTTGAGCGCATGAGGGCAGCAAAGGACCGTATAAGCCATGGAAAAATTTCCGGTGCTGTTGGAACCTTTGCACATGGCCAACCTTTTATTGAAGAGTATGTCTGCAAAAAAATGGGCTTAAAACCTGCGCCTGTATCAACACAAATCATACCACGCGATTATTATGCGGAATTTTTTACTACTTTATCCATAATAGGTTCTTCTGTTGAGAAGATGTCTCTGGAAATCCGCAACCTCCAGCGGACAGAAGTCGGCGAAGCCGAAGAATTTTTCCAGAAAGGCCAGACCGGCTCATCAGCCATGCCCCATAAGAGAAACCCCATTGCCTCTGAGAATCTCTGCGGCCTTGCCCGGCTGCTCAGAGGATACGCATTGGCTGCCCTTGAGAACATCCCTTTATGGCACGAACGGGATATCAGCCACTCTTCCGTTGAAAGGGTTATTGCACCTGATGCCACCATACTCCTTGATTACATGCTCGAAAGATTAAAAAACATGTATAATAATCTTATTGTATACCCCGAAAGGATGCAGAAAAACATGGATATGTCAAAGGGGCTTTACCATTCTGAGGCAATCCTCTTAAGCCTTATAAATAAAGGACTTACAAGGCAGGAAGCTTACAAGATTACCCAGAGAGTTGCCATGATGTGCTATGAAAACAGTCTCGATTTTACGGCAGAGGTAAAGAAGGACGAAGAAATCGGAAAGTATCTCAATGAAGCTGAGATTACCGGTATTATGAGCAACGACCATTATTTCAAATATGTGGATACAATTTTTAATCGGGTCTTTAATTAGTGAAGTCGTCAGTGGATAGTGAATAGCGACACACGGCCCTTCGGGGTGATTTGTACAGGCTAACTCCATACTGAAAGTTAGCCAGAAGTGTATAGTCGAAAGGATTGGGCTTTACTCAAAAAAGCAGATTACTTATTTTGCTGTCAACTGTTCACTATTCACTGATGTTTTGAAGCCTCTATATACTTCATTCTCAAGTCATAAAGCATATTGCCGACAAGCCTGTCCTCTTCCCCGGTAAGATTGCCCTTTGTCTTTTCCAAAAGCATTTCAATCAAACCTATTGTTTGTTTAGCAAGGGGAAGGTTTACATTTTTTTCATTTGCTGTCGGGTCCGGCAGTTCTCCCAGATTTACAAGCACAGACGTTGACAAAGACAGTATGAACGTACTGAATGTTAATTGATCCTCCATATCGGCCCCCTAAAATAATTACAGATTTGAGATTTTAAAAGTACAATCCAAAATATTCTACAGCCCCCTAAAGCAAGGTATCAAGTTTCACCGGTAAATAGAAAGTATTTTCATTTCTTTTTACCTGATATAAAATATAGTTCCTTTTTAACCCCTCTATCATAAAAGAATCAAAATCGTTTTTATCTGAAACCGTATAATTGTTTATCTTGATTATCACATCGCCGACACGTAGTCCACTTTTGTCGCCTATCCCCGCTTTATATATCTTTGTAACTACTACGCCGTTTTTATCCTTTAATTTAAATTTCATTTTCGGATAGCCTTTTATGTCCGATACCCTCATGCCACACAATGCTCCATCAAGGGGAGACGGTTGATAATTCAGCATATCCCCAATACCAGCATTAACCAGATACGCCTTCTGTCCCTTCATGATCTTGAACTGGATTGACTCCATTTTTGAAACGCTCCTCAAAATATTGTGGAGCTTTATACCTTCTTTTATTTTTTTCTTGTTAAATTCTACAATTCTATCGCCAACCTTTATTCCGTGTCTTTCGGCAGGACTTTTGGGTATCACTTTATTTACATAGAAATATGTATTTTTTTCGTCCTTCCTCTTTTCTATAAACAAACCGAAAATGGGTTTCCTTGTCCCGCTTTCGAGGAACTCTGAGACCATATTCATAACGTCTTCTATGGGTATGGCAAACCCTATGCCTTTGCCTTCTCCATAAATTGCAGTTACAATCCCCAAAGGGTTCCCGTCTGTATCAAGCAGAGCGCCGCCGCTGTTGCCGGGATTTATTGAAGCATCTGTCTGTATGAGATTTACATAGACCCTGTTATCGATCTTCAGATTTCTTCCAAGGGCACTCACAACCCCCATAGTAACAGAACTCGAAAGTCCGTAGGGGTTTCCGATTACTATAGCCTTTTCGCCAACTTTTATTTTCTTACGCTTGTCTACCTTCAGATAAGGGAAATCGGTTTTGTCCGTTATCTTTAAGAGGGCCATATCAAACTCGGGATCGCTGCCCAGTACATGCGCATCATACTCTTTCCCGTTTATAAACTTTACCCTTATACTTATAGCCTTGGAAATCAGATGCTCATTGGTAACTATGATGCCTCTTGGATCAAGCACGACGCCTGAGCCTATATTTTCAAATGTTTCCTCTTCCTCTTCCTCCTCTCCGGCAATAAACTTCTTAAAAAATGTTGCTTTTTTATCTTCACCAACATTCTTCGACATTTCCTCAGTTTTTATATTCACTATCGTCCTGCTTACCTTATCCACAACCTCTATGGTTTTATCCTCTTTGGCATGGATTAAGAGCGGAGCCAACAGAATGACAAACAGAAATATGCAAATAAAAAACAAGGATTTTATAAGATTGAAGGGTAAATTATATGCGATCGGGCTTTTTGTTCCGGTTTCCGGCTTTTGAATTATACGTCCTGATATGTCACTGTTCACTGTTCACTGTTCACGGTTTTTTTAGTACCAGTCATCTTCAGCTTTAATTCTTTTTTTCATCAGCCTCTTTACAGCATCGAGAATGATATATCCAATTTCCTCTTTGTTGCGCATAGGCACCTGTTTTATACGACCTGTTGTCTCGATAATCGTAACTTCGTTGTTGTCGGAGCCAAAACCTATTCCTTTCTTTGCAACATTATTAGCCACTATTAAATCCAGATTCTTTTTTTTCAATTTTTCTGTGGCATGTTCTATAAGGTTTTCAGTCTCTGCGGCAAAACCTACGAGTATTCTATTTTCTTTTACCCTGCCGAGCTCTCCTATTATGTCAGGATTTTTTTCAAGCTCCAGCACCATAGTGTCCTCATTGCCCTTCTTTTTAATCTTCTGGCAGTTTTTAGCCATACATTTGAAATCAGCTACTGCCGCTGCTTTGATGATAATAGTGCAGCGCTTGAAATGCTGCATTACGGCATCCCTCATCTCCAAAGCAGTAGTAACTTCAATGATCTCAATATCACTCCTTGGAGGAGGCAACTGTGTCCTGCCTGTTATGAGAATTACTTCTGCTCCCCTTCTCTTTGCAATCCTTGCTATTGCAAACCCCATTTTGCCTGAAGACATGTTTGTAATACACCTCACAGGATCAATAAATTCAGTTGTAGGTCCTGTAGTAATAAGTATCCTTTCTCCTATCAAGTCCTTTACTGTGAATATATCCTCCATCTTTTCAACTATTTCCTCGATTGTAGGCAATCTCCCTTTTCCGACAGTGCCACAGGCAAGGTCACCTGTTCCAGGCTCCATAAATTCATAACCGGCATCCTTCAGCTTTTCCATATTCATCTGCACTATCTTGCTTTCCCACATCTTTGTATTCATAGACGGCACAAAAAGTATTGGCACTATAATCGCCATCACCATGGTTGTCAGAAAATCATCGGCAATGCCGTTGGCAATTTTCCCGATAATATTTGCCGTGGCCGGGACAATCACCATTTGATCTGCAATATCAGAGAGGGCTATATGCCCTATTTTTGAGCCGGAAAAAAGCTCGAACATCTCATGGATTACAGGGTTACCGGAAATTGTCTGGAAAGTTAAAGGAGTAACGAATTCCATGGCGTTCTTAGTCATAACCACGTGAACGTTTGCACCCCTTTTTGTCAACTCTCTTACAAGCTCGGCTGTTTTATAGGCAGCAATGCCGCCTGTAATGCCGACTATAATTTCTTTACCGTTTAACATCGTAAATGCTTTATTCATAATTTTATCCATTAAATATTAAAACCTATTTTTCGTATAAGCCTTGTAAACAGGTTTGCCTTTGGCACATATACAGGCGAAACTATGTCCACCTTGCCGACAATTTCATTATCCAGTTTAACAACAAGCTCACCAAATTTTTGACCTTCCCGTATCTCACCCTTTATTTTTTCGGGCAAGACTATTTCCTTTTTAATATTTCCTTTTTTGTCATTCGGGACGGTACAGGCAAAATCTGCATTCGCTATCCCTTTTATCTTCCTGTATTTCCCGTCTTCCAGAAATATATCTTTATCAATCAATTCCCCTTTTTTTACAACATTCAATGTCTTGTATAAAGAAAATGCCTTTTTGAACTTCTCCATGGCAATACCGTCGCGTATATTTGCCGTAGGGCTTCCCATTACAACAACGATGAATCTTAAATCGTTCTTTTTTCCTGTTGCCGCGACATTAAAACCCGTCTCTCTATAGTACCCTGTTTTTAAACCGTCAACGATGCCCGGCATCTTCACGAGAAGTTTGTTATGGTTATTCATGATAAACTTTCCGTCTCTGAAACCCTCGGTCTTTATTGATGTCCATTCAAGTATTTTAGGGTATTTCAGGAGTTCTCTTGCAAGTATGGCAAGATCACTACAGGTTGTCAGATCTTCTTCCTGTCCCTTTGAAGGAGGGAGTCCGTGGACAGAACGAAACTGTGTGTCAACCATACCTAATGCCTTGGCCTTCTCGTTCATCAAAGCAACAAACCCTTCCTTGCCTCCTGCTATATGTTCGGCAATTGCATAGGCAGCGTCGTTACCTGAAGCTACAAGTGTTGCCTTCATCAAATCCTCAAGGGAAAATACTTCGCCTTCCTTTAAGTAAACCTGGCTGCCGCCTATCTTTGATGCCTCTTTTGAGGCAGTAATTTTGTCGGTAAGCTGTATCTCCCCTTTTGTAAGCTTATCCAGGACAATACAGGCAACCATGAGTTTTGTTACACTTGCAGGCGGCCTTTTTGCATTGGCATTTTCGCCTTCGATTACCTTGCCGCTGCCTGCCTCAACCACAATATACGCTTTATACGGTGCTTCTTTTGCTGCCTGCACTTTTGCATTGGATGCATCGGCGCTTTTTATATGCTTTTTTTGGGCATGAGGCTTTCCATAAGCTGTATTCGCCCACAGTAAAAGTGTTAATACAATTACAAGCCATTTCTTCATTATTTTACTTTCTCCATAAACATTTTTATAAGATCAATCGGTAATGGGAATATTATAGTAGAATTTTTCTCTGTTGAAATTTCAATCAGGGTCTGCATATAACGCAACTGTAAAGCCATCGGATTTTTTGAGAGTATTTCAGATGCTTCTGAAAGCTTTGTGGCTGCCTGATACTCACCCTCGGCCCCGATGATCTTTGCCCTTCTCTCACGCTCAGCCTCTGCCTGCCGTGCGATAGCCCTCTGCATCTCCTGCGGCAGATCCACGTTCTTAACCTCCACATTTGACACCTTGATGCCCCAGGACTCGGTGTGTGTATCCAGTATCTCCTGCAATCTCTCGTTGATCTTTTCCCTGTGGGCCAGAAGGTCATCGAGTTCGGCCTGTCCCAGAACGCTCCTTAAGGTTGTCTGGGAAAGCTGACTTGTTGCATAGAGATAATTTTCTACATCGATAATCGCCTTCAAAGAATCTATTACCCTGAAGTACACAACGGCATTCACCTTTATCGACACATTATCCCGTGTAATGACATCCTGTGGCGGGATATCAAGAACAACAGTCCTCAGGCTTACCTTTACCATTCTGTCAACTATGGGGATAAGAATGATGAGCCCCGGACCCTTCGGAGTGCCGAGCACCCGTCCGAGCCTGAATATAACACCCCTCTCATACTCATTTAAAATCTTTATTGCACTCGCAAGAAAAAATATTATCAAAGCTATAATAAACAGATAAATCGGCATTTTTAACCTCCTTTTTTCTTAACGATAAGCCCAAGTCCTTCAATGCCTGTCACAACAACCTGTTCTCCTTGCATGATCGACTCATCGCTTTTCGCATTCCATAATTCTCCATGAAGAAACACTTTCCCCCTCCCGGATACATCGGTTTTTGCAACACCGGACTCTCCAATAAGCCCCTCGCTTCCTGTTTTAACCTTTAAAAGCTGGGCCTTTATCGCATACGATAACACACCGAAAAAAAATATGCCAGACAGTATTGCTACAGTAAGTATACTTTTCCAGGATATGGAAAGCGTACTGTCCGGAAGGTCAACAAGCATTACAGAACCTATTATAATCGATATGATCCCTGCAAACCCGAGCATACCGTGACTTATGATTTTCAGCTCAAGAACAAAGAAGACTATACCGAGCAAAATAAGGAATACACCGGCAAAAGTTATCGGTATTGTCTGAAATGCATACAGGGCGAGTATAATGGAAATTCCGCCCACCACGCCGGGGAATATTGCTCCCGGACTGTAAATTTCAAATAGAATTCCGTAAATACCGAGCATCATAAGTAAGTACGCCACATTCGGATCGCTTAGATACGACAGGAACTTATACTTGAAGGGCATGTCAATCTCGACCTTGTTCTTGCCCTTCAATTTCAGCGTCAATTTGCCCTTTTTTGTTTCCACTGTCTTTCCATCTGCCTGTGTCAGAAGGTCATCCATGTTTTTCGCAATAATATCGATAACATGTTTTTCAAGGGCATCGCTTGCTGTTATGGAGGCACTCTGGCTGACTGCTTTTGCCGCCCATTCAACGTTGCGGGCTCTTTTGGCTGCAATACTTCTCACATATGCCTCAGCGTCTTTCGTCACCTTTGTCATCATCTCTTTATCTACTTTGTCTTTTCCGATAGTGACCGGGTGAGCTGCGCCGGTGTTTGTTCCCGGCGCCATGGCGGCGATGTGGGATGCAAGGAGAATAATGCTGCCCGCAGATGCAGCCCTTGCCCCGGAAGGGTAAACATAGACGATAACCGGTATGTTCGCATCCATTATATTCTTAACAATATCCCTCATGGATGTATCGAGGCCGCCGGGTGTATCAAGGAGAATGACAAGGGCTTCGCCGCCGTCCTTTTCAGCTTTTGCAACAGATTCTGCTATAAATCCGGCAACGGGCGGCTGTATGGCCCCTTGTATCCTGATCGTGTAGATCTCATTTGCATGGGCATTAAATGCAACAAGAGAGATTGCTGTAAAAAGGAGGAAGCTGTAGAAGCACAATAAAATAGTGAATAGTGAATAGTGAATAGTGAATAATTTCAGATTTATTTTCACTTAATTGAAAATTTCTCCTTTAAGCTATTTTCAACTACTTCCGGGACAAAAGCCCCGACAGGTCCTCCGAATGCGGCAACCTCTTTTATGGTTCTTGAGCTGACAAAGAAATAGTCTTTGCTTGTCATCATAAATATTGTATCCATACCCTGATTTAAATTCCTGTTCATTGATGCCATCTGAAATTCATATTCAAAATCACTCATTGCCCGCAGTCCGCGTATCACAAAACGGGCGTTGACCTTCTTTACATAATCAACCAATAAACCCTCGAAATTATCGATCAGTACATTTTCATTACCTTCAACAGATTTCTTTATCAAGTCCATCCGTTCTTGCACAGTAAAAAGTGATCTTTTTTCAATATTATGTGCAATTGCAACAATAACCTTGTCAAAAAGCTCAAGACCTCTCATGAGTATATCTATATGACCGTATGTAATGGGATCAAAAGAACCGGGATACACTGCAATTCTACGTTTCATTAAAGACTCCTTGTGAAGTTAGTGAAAAGTAATTGATAAAGAACGAAATGTCATATTGTATTCCTGAATCCTCATTTCTAACTGCATTTATCATCCACCTTGAAGATGCTGATATTTGTGTTTCCATATTGCCTGACAGTTATTTCCTCCAACCCTTTCCAAAATGTCAGGTCTATCCCTTCTCTCTTTGAATGCTCTACAATAAAAATCGTACCATTATCATATACAACACTATTTTTTAACAACAACATGGTTTCCGTTACAAGACCCTTTTTGTACGGAGGGTCCATAAAAATTATATCATAGTTGTACAACCTCTTACAGAGAAAAGGAACTGCATATTTTACATCCATATTCAATACAAGGCAATCCTTATCTATGGAGAGCCCGGAAAGATTTTTCTGAAGAATGGCTGCCACATCTCCGTCCCTCTCCACGCATGTTGCAGAAACAGCCCCCCTGCTCACAGCTTCAATGGTAAATGAGCCTGAACCTGCAAATAAATCCAGGACTTTGCAGCCGCTTATATCTCCAATAAGGTTAAAAATGGCCTCCCTTACTTTTGAGGATGTATATCGGGCGCTTCCGTTTTTCAATATTGCAATGTTTCTGCCTTTTAAATATCCGCCGGTTATTCTGAGCTTATCCATATCAGGTCGGGTTCAGGGTTCACAGCTCATGTAAGAGCAAATACTTTTGCTGTGAATAGCAACAGTTCCTTTACATAAACAATTCTTCTGCCACATCCATTATCCTTTTTATCCCCTTAACCTCATAAGGAGAAAGATAGAGTGTAACGATGTTGATGTCCTTGTATGTATCCTTAATAAAGTCAATATAATGTTGTTGCATACCCTTCCGGATCCTGTGAAATTCGCAGTCTTCATCTTTTACAGCATGATTGATGATAATATCGTCCACATTAAGCATGTTCTCTCTGAACTCCTCTATGACTCTGGTTGTCAATTTTACACCGAGGGCTTCAGGGATTGTAACGATGACGTATGCTGTTGTGCTGCCATCCCTTATAAACCGGACAATTTTTTCAGACAGCGCCTCCCAGCTTCCTATTATCTCAAGGAGCGTCCTTTTTGAGCCTTTTTGTCTGGCCATATCTTTTAATTTTTCTATGTAACTGTACATATTCATGTAAAATTTTGTTGCAGCCTCGAGATGTTTGAGAAACAGGTGAGGCAGTTGGAGCAGCCTCAGCGTATGTCCTGCCGGGGCCGTATCCCAGACAACAACATCATATTTATCGCCCTCTACAAGGTCTATGATAAAGCTCAACATATATTCTTCTTCAATTCCAGGGGCTGTTCCGATATAGTCAACGAAGTCATAATCTACATCAGCAAAGGAGGAGATAACTTCGTATATTTCAGCGCCGAAACGTTCTTTCCACTTTTCCAGTACTACATCAGACGATATTTCAAGGCCAAATAGCGAGTATCCATCAATAATTCTTGTTTCTTTGCTTCCAATGGAAGTCTCAAAAATATCGGACAAAGATGGTGCAGGATCGCTTGAAATAACAAGTACCTTCTTCCCTTCAAGGGCAATTTTTACAGCTATAGCAGAGGCGCATGTAGTTTTGCCAACCCCTCCCTTTCCACCGACCATGATAAGTTTAATATTCTCAGATAAGGTATTTTTCAGTCCCATGTTTTAATACAAACCATAAATTTAAGGAGTTAAGAAGGGAAGAAGGTAAAAAATCATTCAAAAGGCAGCGCCTTATCCCTTCAGCTTCTTATTTTATAATGATAACACTATAAATAAGGGGGTAGTCAAGGATTGCAGCAAATATAAACAATTATTTTTTCTCTTCCATGACCTTGTTTATGACATTACTCAATTCATGGATCTGGAAAGGTTTGGGAACTATACCGCTAAAACCGTATTCCTTGAATTTACCCATGATCGGGTCATTCGAATAGCCGCTCGATACGATTGCCTTGACACAGGGGTCTATTTCGATAAGTTTCTTTACCGTTTCTTCTCCGCCCATACCACCTGGGACGGTCAAGTCGAGTATCACAACATCAAAGGGCTTGCCCGATACCATAGCTGTTCTGTACTGACCAATGGCATCCTTGCCGTCTCTTACAGATTCCACATCATACCCAAGGGCAATTAATATTTCACAAATAGTATTCGCAACGATCTCCTCATCATCCATAAGGAGTACCCTGCCTTTACCTCGAATGGGCTTCTCTCTGTCTTTTGCCGGGGCTTCTGCCTTTTTCTTCGATGCCTTCAGATATATATAAAATGTTGTCCCCATACCTGGAGTTGAATCAACGGTAATATAACCTTCATGTTTTTTTATAATAGAATAGGTTGTCGCTAACCCGATACCGCTCCCCCTTTGTTTTGTTGTAAAATACGGGTCAAATATTTTATCAAGATACTCTTTATGTATACCAATCCCACGGTCTTCAATCGCTATCTTTATATACTTCCCTTTTTCCAGCAGAATCCCGCTTACTGCGCTTCCATCTTTGAGCACAATATTCATTGCCCTGATAAATATAATCCCGCCCTGGGGCATAGCCTGTTCTGCATTAATAACAATATTATTGATTACCTGATGCATAAGCCCCTCATCAATATCAACAGGATATAAATTCTCAGCCAGATCAAATTCGCATCGAACCGGAGAGCCTGTAAGGGCAAAACGTGCAGAATCTTTTAATATTGCTCCAATCGATAAGGTCTTTTTAATTGGCGACCCTCCTTTAGAGAACGTAAGGAGCTGCTGGGTCAGATCTTTTGCTCTGAATATTGCTTTCTCGGCATCCGACAATTTTTCATGTACCTTGTCGTCTTCCGGCTTGGTAAACATCTTTGCAATGGAGATGTTGCCCAGAATGGCTGCAAGTATGTTGTTAAAATCATGTGCAATTCCACCGGCAAGAACGCCCACCGATTCAATTTTGTTCATTTTAAGAAGCTCTTTTTCCGCTTTCCTTTTTTCAGTAATGTCGAGTAATACAAACACTGCCCCATAAATTTCTTGGTTTTGACCCATTATAGGCGCTCCACTGCCCGTAATAACAGTCTCCCTGTCATCCCTGGAAATAAGTTTTATGCTGTCGGAAAAACCGACTATTCTGCCTATTCTCAACACCTTCTCCGCAGGGTTCTCCATGCGCTCACCTGTTTTCTCATTTACAACATGCAGTACCTCATGCAATTTCCGGCCAACAGCCTCTTCCTGGCTCCATCCGGTTAAATCCTCTGCAACTTTGTTTATAAACATTATCTTGCCTTCTGTATCAGTGGAAATCACACCATCAACAATTGATTGCAATGTAATTGCCAACCGTTCCTTTTCTTCAGATAATGCTTTGGCGGCCTGTTTTCTTTCCGTAATATCGCGTGCAAAAAATACAAAATATTCCTTTTCTTTAAAGTTTAAATAATTACCGAGTATCTCTACCGGGAAAACCCTGCCGTCTTTTGAGCGTTGACGTGTTTCAAATGTAACAGTGCCGAGCTTTTTTGCCGTCTTCCATGCGTTTTTCTTTTCCTGAGCCGAAAGATAATTGTCTAAATCATTGACATGCATGGCAAGAAGTTCCTCGCGCGAATACCCGAGCGAACGGCACGAAGCTTCATTGACATAAACGAACTGTCCATCAGGTCCCACCCAGAAGATATTGTCCGATGCATGATCAACTACAAACTGGGTTTGCAGTAGCATTTCTTCGGTCTTTTTCCGCTCTGCAAGCTCGACCGCCATCTTCTCGTTTAAATGAGAGAGGGCTCCCGTGCGTTTTGCCACCTCTTCTTCAAGATATTGACTGTATTTTTCAAGTTCATTGTCGCGTCTTTGGATCTCGGTGAGCATCTCATTAAATCCGGCAGCCAGGACGCCTATCTCATCCTTATTCTGTACCAATGCCCTCAAGGAGTAATTTTTATCCTTTGATATGCTGTGCATAAGATTTGATAGATCGATTATAGGTTTGGCAATCATATGCTGTAGTTTTGAAAAAAATAATAAGGCAAAAACTATGGTCATGATTGATACGATGGAAAGGATCGCAATATCGAGTAAAATATTGAAATATACAGTCTTTAAGCTGTATATCATGTAGACGGTACCTACATGTTCGGCTCCTACGAGGATTTGATGTGTGAAAGCAAGATGATCAATTGCAAAATGATAACCGTCTTTAAAGGATCTCGGTGGTTCGATATCTTTTTTTTGAAAATCCTCTCTTATAAATGAAACAAATACCTTGTTTTGCCTGTCGTAGATTGCTGCATATATGATCTTCGGATTCATTCTAAATGTTAGAAGGATCTCTTTTGCTGTTTTATGATCGTTGAAGATCAGTGGTGTTGAGCAGGTCATCCCCATCCCTTGTGCCTGAATAGTAATTTCTTTTAGGGTAATGAAACGCTGGATATATATTCTGCTCCCGATCATGAATATGCTGCTAAATAATGCTGTAATGCCGACGATTAAAAAGATTACAATAATCAGCTTTTTTCTGACCGGGGCATCTTTTAGTAGAGACATTTAAATTTCTCCCCTGCTGTGCATATCTCTAACAACTTTCAACAGGCTTAAAAGTCTCGAACTGATTGTCGGGTTTGCCCGTTTTGCAGCATAGACATAACTAATTGTCATTATGAAGTTTAAAGAAAGGATTAACGGCAGTGAAAATTGTTTCTCAAAAGATATTCTTTTGTTATAATTGGACATAATAATATATATGTGTTAATCGCACATTGTTACCAAGACTTAATTAAAAAGAGGGAAAATATGAACAGGCTTAAAAAGGAAAAATCTGCCTACCTGCAACATGCAGCAAAACATAAAATAGATTGGTATCCCTGGTCTGAGGAGGCATTTGAAAGGGCAAAAACAGAGGACAAGCCTGTATTTCTGAGTTCAGGTGCTATCTGGTGTCATTGGTGCCATGTCATGGCAAAAGAAAGCTTTGAAGACGAAGAGGTGGCAGCTCTGCTGAATGAATATTTTATTGCTGTCAAAATTGACCGGGATGAAAGGCCGGGTTTTAAATCCGTCCTGAAGGCAATCGGCACCATGTATCAGCAGAAGAAAGAGGTAGTGAATGAGAGTAGCCAGGAAATTCTCCGTCATATGAAGCAGGAGAGCCTTGCACCGGGCAATCTGGATGTGTCGATGCTCGAAGCTGCGAAAAAAAGCATCCTTTCAGGCTTTGATCCAATTCATGGTGGGTTTGGGGGGGCGCCCAAATTTTCCATGCCCGGGGCAATGGAGTTTCTCATGGGCAGATATTCTTATGATAAAGACAGCGCCCTTGGAAATGCCATTAAAACAACCCTCATATGTATGGCAAACGGAGGTATTCATGATCAGCTCGGGGGCGGGTTTCACAGGTACTCAACGGATGAGGCATGGATTATTCCCCATTTTGAGAAGATGGCCGATGATAATGCGTGGCTTTTAAGGAATTATGTCCATGCATACGGTATTTTCGGTGATGAATCGTTTAAGGAGGTCTCGGAAGGCATCATTGATTTTTTATTAAATGAGCTTTCCTATCCGGACGGAGGGTTTTATTCAAGCCAGGATGCAGATATTACGCCTGATGATGAAGGTGGATACTTTATATGGAAGAATGATGATTTCAGGAAAATCCTGAATGATGATGAATACAGGGTTTTGTCTCCTTATCTGCTTCACGAAAAGGGCGCCATGCGCCACGATGCTTCAAAAAGGGTGCTTTATATTACAGAAGGGATAGAAGAAATTGCAGGAAAGAGCGGCATGGATGTTGAAAAAGCAAACAAAATTATCGATATAGGGAAGACAAAACTGCTTTTGGAGAGAAAAAAAAGGGAGAAGCCTTTTGTGGACAAAGCTTTATATACGTCTCTCAATGGTATGCTTATTTCAGCTTTTTTTGAAGCATATAAGGCGATTAAAGACGAGGAGATAAAGGAATTTGCATTAAAAAGTCTCGAAAAGATTCTGGCCGTCAATTTCATCGATGAACGGCTTTTCCATGTTGAGGGCGTAGATGCCCTCCTTGACGATTATGTCAATCTTGTCGGGGCATTCATAGGGGCTCATGGAGTTACAGGAGATGCCTCGTACCTTAACATGGCAGATAAGTTCATGCGGGCGTGCATCGGCAAATTCTGGGACAATGAAAACAATGGTTTTTTTGACACCGAAGAAGATGTGATAGGTACAAGGCTCAAAGTAACGGAAGATGCCCCGCACCCTTCAGCCAATTCAGTGGGCATTATGAACCTCATTAAACTTTCCAACATGCCGGGAAGCGAAGAATATCTCAACTATGCGGAAAAGGCCCTGAAATGTTTTTCCTTAATTGCACAACCGATGGGAATTCACGGGGGTTATTACTATTGCGCGCTGGATGCGTTCTTTCATGAAGGCAAGGGAAATATTTGTTAAATCTATCATGAACAGAGCGGGTGTTGAGGGGTTAGATTACTGCATCAACCCTTACATTCTAAAAACTTGCATATATTGAAAAAAAAACTTATATGTTATACTTGACGTTTGTGATTCCAATATTCAGGAGGTAAACAAGACTTTTTTGGAAGAAAAAACTGAAGAAGAGTATTTAAGGCTGTCCTTTGAAGATATAAATGTAGCCCGTAATCTGTTTGGCACAAGAGATGAGAATATAAAGCACCTGAAAAAGTGTTTTAACATTAAAGTCAGCGTCAGAGGTAACCATCTTACCATCATCGGGAATAAAAGCGACCTCGAAAACGCTAACAAAGTTATAACAGAAATCCATGGCATAGCAAAAAGAGGGCTTGCCGTAAAACCCTCCGATATAGACCAGGCGGCAAGATATATCGCCCATAGCCATAATAGCGCCGATGATTTGTACAAAGACCAGATTTATATATTTCCATCTAAAAAGACCATTGCCCCGAAGACAAAAAACCAGAAGACATATGTTGATGCAATAAAAAAATTTGACATGGTTATAGGCATAGGCCCAGCCGGTACAGGGAAAACATATCTTGCCATGGCAATGGCTCTCTCATCCTTTTACAAAAAGGAGGTGTCGAGGATAATCCTCACCAGGCCGGCTATCGAAGCAGGGGAAAAACTCGGCTATCTTCCCGGAACCATGTATGAAAAGGTAAACCCTTATCTGAGACCGCTTTACGATGCGCTCTATGACATGGTAGATATGGAAAGGGCATCCAGGCTTGTAGAAAAGGGTGTTATAGAAATAGCCCCGCTGGCATTCATGAGGGGAAGGACACTGAACGATGCCTTCGTTATTCTTGACGAAGCACAGAACACCGGATCGGAGCAGATGAAAATGTTCCTCACAAGGCTGGGTTTTTCTTCCAAGACAGTCATTACCGGCGATATTACCCAAATTGACCTGCCCGATAAAAAAACAAGCGGTCTTGTGGAAATTCAAGGCATTCTTAAGGGGATAAAGGGAATACAGTTTGTATATTTCACTGAAAAAGATGTTGTAAGACATCCCCTTGTTCAGAAAATCATAAGGGCTTATGAAAAGAAGAAAACAACTACAGAGGGCATAGGCAATGCAGAACGGAAAGGATAAACCTTCTCCTTATTTAAAGTACGGTAAATTCCTGATATTCCTTTTCCTTTCCATTATCCTGTCGTTGATTATCAGCATTAAAAACCAATATGGCATAACCGAATACCAGTATGGTGATATTGCAAAAGAGAATATTAAATCCCCGGTTGATACGTATATACCCAATATGGATATTATTGTTAAAAAAGGGGAGATTATTATAAGAGAAGGCGAAAGGGTCGGGGAAGATCATTTGAACAAACTATATGCCTTCAAAAATCTTGAAAAAGAAAAATCTCCAAATCTCGTGAAAGCTTTCTATCTCTCTCTTCTGCTTTTCCTCTTCATGGTAATCATATACGAATATGCAGACAGGAATATTAAAAAATTCTCTCTCTCAGAAAAAGACCTGATTTTTGGTGCAGTCCTGCTAACGTTTACAACCGTAATGGTAAAATTGCCCTTTCTTGTTTTCGAGTATTTTACCCAAAAATATGCGCCTGATCTTTTTTACATTGTGCCGATATTTCTGTTTGGAATAATAATGCGTGTGGCTCTGTTCTCGGAAGCAGCGATTGTCTTCTCCATTTTCTTTGCAACAATTATGGGTTTTGCCTTTGAAAACAGTATGCTTATATTCATTTACACATTGGTTGGGAATGTCCTCGCATCATATTTTTCAGGAAAATGTGAGAACAGAAATACAATACTCAAGGCAGGTCTGTATACCGCATTTATTATGAGCTTTATCATGCTTCTTTTTAATCTGTTTATTGGCCAGACTCTTTCCAACCTTCCTGTGAAGATAGCCTTTATTCTGCTCAGCGGTATTGGAAGCAGCTTCATCGCCCTTGGCCTTCTTCCTGTGATAGAGCATATATTCGATTATACTACTGACGTAAAGCTGTTAGAGCTTGCAAACCTCGAACACCCCCTTCTTGAAGACATGATGGTTAATGCCCCTGGCACATATCACCACAGCATAATTGTGGGTAATTTATCAAAGGCGGCGGCAGAAAGCATCGAGGCGCATCCATTGCTTACAAGGGTTTCCTCATATTACCATGATATCGGGAAGTTGAAAATGCCCCACTATTTTATCGAGAACCAGAAAGGTTTTGAGGATGCCCACAAAACTTTATCCCCGAATATGAGTGCCCTCATCATTCTTTCCCACGTGAAAGAAGGGGTAGAACTTGCTGAAAAATACAGGCTTGGGAAGAAGATAAAAGACATTATAAAAGAACATCACGGAACAAGCCTTGTGAGCTTTTTTTACAGCAGAGCGAAAGAGTTGGAGGATCCCGAACTGCACGTAATAGACAAACAGGATTTCAGATACACCGGTCCAAAACCGCAGACAAAAGAAGCCGGCATAGTAATGCTGGCAGATTCAGTGGAAGCGTCTTCCAGAATGCTCGATGATCCGACACCGAAAAGAATAGAAAACCATGTCCGGGATGTGATAGAGAATATCTTTCTTGATGGACAACTTGATGAGTGCGAGCTGACGTTAAAAGATTTACATGCGATACAAAAAAGCTTTATAACAATACTCCTGGGTATATTCCATCACAGAATCGAATATCCGGAAAGGGCAGAACATGACGGTGCTCATAAAAGACTCACAAAGGTCTCTGAAAACGGACAAACAACGCATAAAAAAAATCACGGAAGATCTGTTGACATCTTTAAAGCTGCAGGATAAAGCCTTAAGCATACTATTCGTCAATAACAATACGATTAAGAAGATGAACAAAAGCTACTTCGGGAAAGACAGACCTACAAACGTTATATCTTTTTCGTATATGGACGGCTTCTCCTGTGAAGTTATAGGTGATATTGCTATTTCTCTGGAAAGGGCAAAAGAGGAAGCCGAAGAAGCGGATTGCCATTTCTACGAAAGGGTCTTCGCCCTCATTATACACGGTCTCCTTCATATTTCAGGATTTGATCATGAAAGCGGGAAGAATGAATCCCGAAGGATGAAATACAGGGAAAAGAAGCTTATGGATTATGTATATTCTCACGAGTTATATAAAATACTTGTGCCACAAAACCAGAAATAAACGATAAATCATGAGTAATAAGTTCAAAAATAAAAGTCCGGCTTTTAAAATAAATTCAACATTCAACATTCAACATTCAACATTTTGGACTAATTGGTTCTTACCGATAGTTTCCGGCATCCTCATAATCCTCAGCCAGCCCCCTATCTCTCTTACATCTATTGCATATATTGCCCTTATACCGTTGATCTGCTCATTGGAAAAAGATAACATGCGCCGTAACTTCCTTTCAGGTTTTATTACGGGAATTGTCTCCTATCTCGGGCTCATTTACTGGGTTGTTGTTGCAATGAACAGATACGGGGGCATAGATATATACACAAGCTTCCTGATACTTATCCTGTTTGTTCTGTATCTGGCTTTTTACATTGCAGTCTTTACCTTTACCGTACCCTTTATTGAAAGCAAATTATCAATCCCTTTTTACATATCTGCGCCTGTTGTCTGGGTACTCCTGGAATACCTGAGAAGCATTGGACTTACCGGCTTCGCCTGGTCGATGATGGCCTATTCCCAGCATAACTTTCTCCCGTTTATACAGGTTGTGTCTGTTACGGGCCCATACTTTGTATCATTTCTGATAGTAGCCATAAACTGTATTTTTTCTCAAATTTTCATCGGGAGGGCCGAAAAGATTGTTGAAATAAAAGATAGAGAGGATAAAAGGATAAGGACAAAACATTTAAGCCCCTCCGGATATACCTTCTTCATCTATATTGGAGTAATAGCAGCGTTTTTTACAATAGCGCTTGTATACGGCTATAGCAGGATGAATACGAAAGATGAGGGAAACCTGAAGGTTGCGATTATTCAGGGTAACATATTGCAGGATGTGAAGTGGGATGAAGCCTTTAAAATGAGGATTGCAAGGACCTATTACCAGAAAACTCTTGAAGCCGGGAAGGGTGCAAATCTTATTATATGGCCGGAGACTGCAATGCCTTTCGTTTTTAACGACGAGATATACGCAAAGAACTTCATCAAGGAACTGCCCGCTATCCTTAAGGCTAATCTTCTCTTTGGAACAGTCTCAAAAGACAATAAGGGGAAATACAGCAATGCTGCATATGTTTACAATGAGGCTGGTGAATTGACGGGAAATTACAATAAAGTCCATCTTGTTCCCTTTGGAGAATATACCCCTCTTATTAAATATTTGCCTTTTCTTGCAAATTTTACTGCAGCCGGGGGCGACTTCATTGCAGGAGAAACACACAAACCGATTGAAACAACGGCCGGAAAAATCGGCATCCTCATATGTTATGAAGGCACATTCCCTCACATAACAAACGATACGGTAAAGAGAGGCGGCCAGGTACTTGTAAATATTACTAACGATGCATGGTTCGGGAAAACCTCGGCTCCTTATCAGCATCTTGCTTTTTATGTCTTCAGGGCAATTGAGACTGACAGGTATGTTCTGAGGGCTGCCAACACCGGAATAAGCGCAATCATAGACCCGAGAGGGCGTATCAGACAAAAGACGGGCATATTTACCGAAGACGCCATACAGGGCAACTTCTCTTTACGCAACGGGCAGACATTTTATGTAAGATACGGAGATTATTTTGTCCTCATGGCGTTCCTGCTTCTCGCGTCTCTTTGCGGGATTAATTTTTTAAAATTCAGGATTAAAGGAGGTAGGGGTTGATCTTCTCACTGCAAGTGAAATGTTAACCTTACACAGACTATGAGTATATTCAGCCTTTTTTCCATTGGATTCATACTCGGACTGACGGGCGCAATGGCGCCGGGCCCGCTTCTAACGATAACTATCGGCGAATCTGCAAAACGCGGCGGCATAGTCGGGCCCATGGTTGTCCTTGGTCATGGCATTCTTGAATTTTTATTGCTTATTTTAATCATATTCGGCCTGGGCAGTATTCTCAACAATAAGATCATCTTTTCAATTATAGCCCTTGCCGGGGGCATCATCCTTATATACATGGGCTATGGCACCATTAAAGATCTTAAACACTATCAATTGTCGGCAACACCATCAACAACACAGAAGGGAATGCACCCTGTCATTGCCGGCATTGTTGTAAGCCTTTCAAATCCATACTGGTTCATCTGGTGGATTACGATAGGTATGGGTTATGTAATGTTCGCAAAGGGCCTGGGCATCAAAGGCGTTCTCGCTTTTTTCGTCGGTCACATACTTTCCGATTTTGTGTGGTACAGCTTTATTTCATACGGTATCCAATTCGGCGGTAAATTTTTCAGCTTAAAAGTAATCAAAGCCATCCTGCTGGTATGCAGCATTTTTCTGATATGCTTCGGGGGTTACTTTATTTTTAAAGGCTGCGGCTTTCTATTATACCGGGGCTAACATCGCCCCCTCCACCAGCCAAATCAGATGTTTACAACAAGCAAGATGGCCAGATGTTTCAAGGGCGAGAGGAAGAAAGATCAAAGACATTATCTCTCGCAGAGCCCGCGGAGGCCGCAGAGAAAGGCAAATATATCTGTGAGTAAAATCCTGAGACTGCCCGATCCTGTTAACATACTACACCTCTTCGGGGCAGAAAGTATTGTTTTACCTGCAGGGTGTGTAGGTTGCCGGAATATGTCATTCTCTATATTCCGGCGAAGTTTGTTTTAACTCTGTGATCTCTGCGTACTCGAACGACCCTAAGGGAGTGGGCCTGTCCCCGTAAGGGGGCGAGAGGATAAAAAGATCAACGGATGCAACAGACGGGAAGGACGAAATAGTAAAAATATTCTTGCAAAGATTAATTAAAATAGTGTATCAATTAATAAACATAATCGGGCGGGGCATCTTACGTTAAATCATAATTATACGGTTTTAAAGGCATTATCTCTCGCAGAGCACGCAGAGAAAAAGGGATGTATACGGTTTTTTATCCGCTTCACGATTAACGCTTCACGGAATTTATTAAGGGGGATTAAGATGGCAACAAAGAAAACAGTGGAGAATCCGGAGTTTTTATACTTGTCTTTAGGTGACATACTTATTGAAGAACAGGTTCGTTCAGGCATTGATACAGAGGGTGAGTCCTTCAAATCCCTCATGGAATCGATCAAAGACCGGGGCATCCTTGAACCTGTGCTTGTGACGCCAAAAGACGGCAAATATCTCCTGCTTTGCGGAGAACGCCGTTATCTGGCAGCACAGAAACTTGAACTCCCATCTGTCCCGGCACGAGTTGTGGATGCAATAACTCAAAAAGACGAGATACTTGCCTTCCAATTGACGGAAAACCTCCAGAGGGAGGACTTAAATCCCATAGACCAGGCAAAGGGCATATTGGCCTATATTCAGGCAAGACATCCGGATAATGGGTACGATGTAACCGGTGTTATGAATGAGTTGGTGAACTATGATAGAAGACCTGAGGACCTATCCAAAGAAATTGCAGACACTGTGTCTGCAATTTCTGAAATCTCTGGAAAGTCAATACGGACGCTGTCTCGCACAATTTCACTCTTAAAACTCTCCGATGAGATTCAAGCCGCTATCCGGGAGGGAAAACTACCTGTTTCTCAGGGTTACATCTTTGCCTCCCACCTTGATTGTGTCGATCTCAAAAAGGTATTCGACAGCATCATGGCACAACCTGTGACCAACTCCACCCTTGAAAGAATGCTCACCCGGAAATCAGAACCGCCAAAGAAACCTGCGCACCCCACGCTCTCACGACAGAGGACAAGCGTTAAAAGCATAAGGACCGCTATCGAAGAAAATGCGGGCAAATATAAAAAAGAAGACCTTGAGGAGCTCTTTAATGATCTATGCGTCCTCTGTGACTATGTTCAGCAGCAGGCCGCTGCCACAGTATCGACAAAGCCGCGCAAACCGCAGTTATGAAAGGTGAAGATGGCAGGGGTTGTGAGGGTGGGGTGAATACGGTTTTTGAACCCCATTTTGCAACCAATATTTCATCATCAATAACCATTGACACTTCTCAATTCGTTTGATAACATTAGGGAAAACCAATCGGGATTGGGGGAAAATATTATTTCAAGGCCTAAATTAAAAGTTTTCCCGTTAAAACTGGAATGAGATTGCCGACGATGATGTACCCTTCAATAAGAAGATGAAAACCCTTACGACAAAACTGGCTGAGCAGTTTGCCAAGAGCGGAGAATTGGAAAAGACCATTCAGGATAATCTGAAGGGAATCGGATATGAGTTTTAGTGAAGGCGAAACGATTGAACTTAAGAAAAGCCTTGCCTCCCTCAAGGAAGGTTTGGTTTCAATCTCTGCAATTCTCAATAAACACGGCGCAGGCGAGTTGTGGTTCGGTGTCGCCCCTGACGGCGGGCCGACAGGTCTTGTTATAAATGAAAAAACACTCCGTGATATTTCGCAATCCATTGCAGCGCTCATTGAGCCCAGGATTTACCCCCAGATTACCCCGGAAACACTCAACGGCAAGACCTGTATTAAGATAACCTTTTCAGGGAAGGAAAAACCCTATTTTTCATACGGCAGGGCTTACATGCGCGTGGCCGATGAGGATAGACACCTCACCGCAAAAGAACTTGAAAACCTTATCCTTGCCAGAAACCGCGAGGCGCTCCGCTGGGATAATGAACCCTGCAAAACCTCCATCAAAGAACTTAATGAAAGGAAAATCAGGGCCTTTGTGAAGCGGGCCGGTCTGGTATGGGACAATGCCTCCAATGTACTGGAGAAACTGAGCCTTATGCAGGATGGACAATTGCTCAATGCGGCTCCTCTCTTTTTTGCCAAAAAACCTACGCTTCAACTGCGCTG
>JAPLKC010000033.1 GCA_026388255.1 Pseudomonadota bacterium
TCATACAACCAAAATAAGTTGTAGTAATAGCCATAGAGTTATTACTATAATCAGAAGGAAGGTGAATATGAGTCCGATAGAGGTCATTACATCAGTTGAGAGAAGAAGGTATTGGAGTGCAGAACAGAAAAGAGCCATGGTAGAGGAAGCCGAGCAACCAGGCAATAGTATTTCTTCCGTAGCAAGAAAATATGAAGTTCATCCTAACCAGCTCTTCAAGTGGAGACATCTCATACATGAAGGGTCTCTTGTAGCTGCCAGATCAGAGGAATCTGTTGTTCCTCTATCGGAAGTAAAGCAGCTTCGGGCACAGATACGGGAACTGCAACGGCTACTCGGCAAAAAGACTATGGAAGTAGAAATCTTAAAGGATGCTATCGAGATTGCCCGTGAAAAAAAACTGATATCGCGGTCACCCTTATCCGGAAAGGACTCTACCCTGTGAAGACAATTACCGATGCACTGGCAGTATCCCGTTCCAACCAGTATACACGGGGAAAGACCAAAAGGGGCAGATATAACCCTAGGCCCGATGATACACGGTATCTTTCCCTTATCCGGAAGATCACCGATGAAAAACCCACATATGGCTATCGGAGGGTAACAGCTATTCTTAACCGTGAAATTGAACACAGGATAAACCATAAACGGATATACCGGATTATGAGGATCAACCATCTTCTTTTGCCGAAATACACCGGAAGACCGACACGTCTCCATACAGGGACGATCATAACCCTTGCCAGCAACATGCGCTGGTGTTCCGACGGCTTTGAGATTCTCTGCTTTAATGGTGATAGGGTTCGTGTTGCCTTTGCCATGGATTGCTCCGACCGGGAAGTTATGAGTTATATAGCCACCACAAAAGGAATAACCTCTGAGATGGTAAAAGACCTCATGGCAGAATCAATTGAATACCGTTTTGGTAAGGCAGATAGAGTCCCTCACAGAATTGAGTGGCTTACTGACAATGGTTCTGCCTATACTGCCCATGACACCATCCGATTTGCCAGGATGATGGGGTTTGAAGTCTGTACAACTCCATACTACAGTCCTGAATCAAACGGAATGGCCGAGTCCTTTATCAAAACGTTTAAACGGGATTATGTACAGATAAATGACATAAAAGATGCACGAACGGTTATGGAACAACTCCCTTTCTGGTTTGAAGATTATAATGAAAAAATGAAATCACCGAGGGAGCACAGGAGAGCATTAGATAAGTTAGAAGGGTGTCCGGTTTGATAGGGGCAACTCCAAAATTTATCTCCCAAAACGGCCATCCCGCCATATTCTGTCCCCATGTGTGAATGATAGTCCGTCCCATAAAGTAGGCTGCTTGCACAGTTCTTCTTAGATACAATTCCGAAAATTCCGCTCATAAGTCCTCCTTAAACGCTTGACCTGGATATAATACAACCTCTAAGCTATTTTCTCCACTATTAAACCATGTTCAGGACATGTTTTCAGAAGCAATAAAAAAGGAATTTTCGAACTGTTTTTTCGATGAAAATTATTTACTGACAGACAGCAGGCGTATAAATAGTATTTCGTTTTGCCCTCTTTTCATTATTATGCTTATTTTTTTTAAGTTTAACGGTGTGTTTATTTTAAACTGTCAGTTCAATTTGAAAGTATATCGAAAATTGTCTTTATTACATCTTTATCTCTATAAGGCTTATCAAGGTAGCCGTCCACGCTGTATTCTTTAAGGTTGTTTTTTTGTTCCTCGCTCATAAAGCCGCTCGATACAACAACCTTAACGTCCGGCCGCATGCCCCTGATTTCTCTTAAAACTTCATCTCCCTTTATCCCCGGCATGATCATATCAAGTATTACGAGGTCTATGTTCCTTTGGTGTTCTGTAAATATCTCTATAGCTTCTTTACCATTGCTTGCTTCAATGACGTGAGCACCTTCGTCCATAAGGATACCTTTGACAAATTCCCTGATAATATCCTCATCATCTACGATGAGCACTTTCCTCTTTTTTCTAATGCTTTCTTTAGTGATTTGCTCAACCGGAGCGTTTTTCCATGTTTCATCGACTGCTGCAGGTATGTAAATGCTGAACTTTGTTCCCTGGTCAGTCTTACTGTCAAGCTCTATAAATCCTCCGTGTTCACGGATTACTTTACTGACAATATAAAGACCCATACCAAGATTCTTGCCGTTTTCTTTGGTAGAAAAATAAGGCTCAAATATCCTGGTTTTTATTCCATCATCTATACCCTTACCACTGTCTTCTATCTCTATTAATACAAGTCCTTTTTCACCGGTGTGTTGTTTCCGCTCTGTTCTTACCTTGAGCACCCCAATACCGTTCATTGCATCTTTTGCATTTATACAAAGGTTAAGAAACACATTCTGCAGCTCTGACTCGTCCCCCTTTATCATAGGGAGGTACTCGTAAAATGATTTTTCTATCTCAACATCCCTGAAGCTTTCTTTCAGCAAGAACAGGACGTCCTCAAGCAGTGCATTGACATCTATAAAACCTGTTGTTTTTTTTTGTCTTCTTGCGAAATTCAAAAGATGCTGAGTCAGTTTTGAAGCCCTCTGTGCCGAATGTTCGATTGCCTCGGCATACCGGTAAAGCTTTTCACCTTTCGGCAAAAAGTTTTTCATTAAAGATGCATACCCGAGCACACCGGTGAGAAGGTTGTTAAAATCATGGGCTATCCCGCCTGCAAGCAATCCAATGCTACCCATCTTTTCTTTCAGGAGGTTTTCCTCATTTTTGAACTTTTCTTCAGCAATATCAGTTAGCACTACAACCTTCCAGCTTGCTATACCTTGCTTTTCCATAACAGGGAAGCAATTCATCTTGAACATTTTGAATGTATCACCCGATTTATACGTGACATCGCCATGATGAGCATAATCTTTCTTATAAAAATCTTCATCAATCCCGATAATCAGGTGATCCAGCCTTTCGCCCATAAAGAGACCTTTTCTCTTTTCAAATTCTTCTCTTGCCCTTTTATTTGCAAAACAGATTGAACCGCCTTTATCAACTAAAAACATGGCATTGGGGAACTCGTTTATGACTAATTCGAAAATAGCTTTATCATGCACCTCTTCATGGTGGTCCTTAATGTTTGAGCTTAAAAGCAATGCCTTATTGTAAATATTGCATACTATTTCAATTTCTCTAAAAAGAGATTTATCAAGATTTAATTGGGATTTTTTTCCCAGCACCAGAAACCCGATGATATTTAAATCCTCTTTCAGGGGGTGTATATAAAGAGCGCTGTAACCGGATACATTATATTGGATCAACGGCGACATTATGCCCGTGTTAAGCGACCTGATGGTTTCTATATCCAGATTATCCGGGGAATTGTCAAGGCTGAAAAAGCCCTCTTTTACAGTATTGTTTCCTATCTTTAAGATTTTACATGTTTCAAAAGGTGATTCTTCAACAAATATTTTTGGTACGTCTTTTATAAAACCGTCTTTGTTTTCAAGACAGTTTAAAATTCTCATAATAATTGAATAGTTATTAACTGACCTTTCGTATAGGTTCCATTGAATACCAAGAGACTCTAATTTTAGTTCATCTTGCGTCATCTTATGCCATACATAAAGTATCCATAATATTTTTCAGTTCTTTTGCTATAGTATCCTTTTCCTTCATGAGAATGTAGCCCTCTGTACCGGAAACACTATTCGGCGATACGGAAAATCTATCTGCAACCCTTATCAAATTTAGCAAGGATTCATACTGAGTCTCGTTTGAATTTTCATGATGATACCGAATAACATGTGAAAATTCAAGAGGGAATTTCCATTTTAACGATATGGCATAGCCGGTTTCCTGATGGTCTATCCCGAAGCGTTCTTTTTCCATCTGGGTAATGGATTTTTCTTGAGCACCGGCTTCTTTTACAATTTCACTGTAATTATCGGCACTCATATAAAAAACAATCTTTCCTATATCATGGAGCAGCGCTATTGTGTAGACTTTCATCGGGTCTTCAACAAATGTTTTTTCTGAAAGTATTTTTGATGCACAGGCAACATACATGGAGTGTTTCCATAGAACGAGCAAATCTTCTTCCTTGAGTTTCAGTTGTTTCAATATACTTTCCATAAACAAAAGGCATGTGATAATCCCCTTTACTTCCTCATATCCAATGTTTATCATTGCACGCTGGAGACTGTATATCTCTATTCCCCTGCTGTAATATGCCGAATTGGCAATGCTGATAACCTTTGAAGAGATAGCCTGATCGTACTTTATAACGTCACTTAAATCTGAAAAAGACGAATTTTTATTGCTAAGAACGGCAAAGACTTTATCGATAATCGTGCTTAATGTAGGGATAACCTTCAAATCTGCTGCCCTGCTTAGAAGGTTGCCTCTCATAGCATAGTTTTCCATAGGTCACTATTTACCTTTTCGGACGAAATAAAAATATATTAAGTTTTAATTATTTATTTTTATGAATTTAGCATTTGAATGTTTTGTAATCAACATAATTTTATTAGAAAAATTCGTTTTAGTAAAAAAAGTTAAGCTTTTTACTTCTATTCTCCTAAGTTTTTATCTGTAACGATGGTGCTATTCACTTATAACGGGTTGTAATCTAAATTGAATTGCTTATATTTTCACAATCTGTTATAAATTAACCTGATTTTTTTAAAGAGGATTATGGATTCCGGATTATTCGATTATATGTTACCAAAGGAGATGATTGCACAGCACCCTGCCAGGGAAAGATCATCTTCACATCTCCTCGTCTTTAACAAGGATGAGGGAACAATAGAGCACTGTTCATTCCGGGATATTGCCCGGTATCTCCGTAAAGGGGATGTTCTTGTATTAAACGACAGCAGGGTATTCCCGGCGAGACTCAAGGCAATAAAAGATAGCGGCAGTAACATAGATATCCTTCTTGTAGAGAGAATTGGAGAAAAACAATGGCATTGTCTTGCCAATGGGATAAAAAAGGGGGCGACAGAATTAATTGTTTCTATCGGTAATATTAAAGCAAAACTGACACAACATACTGATTTCTGGATGATTGAATTTTTATGTCTTGGTGACGACTACGGTATCATACAACAGTACGGGCAGATGCCGCTCCCACCCTATATAAAAAGAAAAGAAAAAGATAGCATTGATTTCGAGAGGTATCAAACAATTTATGCTGATGCAGAAGGTTCCATTGCAGCACCGACTGCAGGTTTTCATTTTACAAAGGAATTGCTCGAAAGCATTGAAAATATCGGTGTAAATGTAGTAAAAATTACCCTTCATATCGGTATCGGAACGTTTTTTTTGATAAAAAAACAATGTATAGAAGAACACAAAATGCACAGAGAGTATTATCAAATTGCCGGGGATGTAAAAGAATATATTAAGTGTGCAAAAAATGAAGGGAGAAGGATTATAGCTTGTGGCACAAGTGTAGTGAGAACACTGGAGACAGCATATGCTGCAAACGGGAGTACTCCGCTGAACGCTTATACGGATCTTTTTATATATCCGGGATACAAATTCAAAATGGTGGATGCTCTGATAACAAATTTCCATCTGCCAAAATCAACACCGCTTTTACTTGCTTCCGCTTTCGCCGGAAGAGATGGTCTTTTGAAGTGTTATTCGGAGGCAATAGAGCTTGATTATAGATTTTACAGTTATGGAGATTCGATGTTCATCATATGAAAACCATAGAGCTTTTAAAGGAAAGTAACCATGCAAGACTTGGCATTATCAGGACAAAGCATGGAGATATAGAAACACCGGTGTTTATGCCGGTAGGGACCCAGGGTACCGTTAAAGCTATTACCAATAAGGACCTGAAAGAAACCGGGGTTAAGATAATACTTGCAAATGCATATCATCTATATTTAAGACCCGGTGATGGTCTGATAAAAGAGATGGGCGGTATCCAAAAATTTGCAGGATGGGATGGACCGGTTCTCACGGACAGCGGGGGATATCAGATATTCAGCCTGGGTGTATTGCGTGAGATAAGTGAAGATGGTGTTTTATTCCAGTCCCATATTGACGGGTCAAAGCATTTTCTTTCTCCGGAAAAGGTAGTGGATATACAGGAGAATATCGGCGCAGATATATGTATGTGTTTAGATGAATGTATCCCCTACCCTTCATCGTATGAATATACAAGTGCTTCTGTCGGTTTAACCTCCCGATGGGCAAAAAGATGTTTGGATGCAAAAATAGATGATGGACTTTTATTGTTTGGAATTATTCAAGGCGGTTTTTATAAGGAATTGAGGCTGCAGTCAGCCCGTGAACTGGTTGAGATGGATTTTGATGGCTATGCCCTCGGCGGTTTAAGCGTCGGGGAGCCAAAGAGCATTATGTGGGATATGGTAGATGCGGTCATCGATCTGCTGCCGCATGATAAGCCAAGGTATCTTATGGGTCTTGGTTTTCCCGAAGATATTGTTGAAGGAGTAAAAAAAGGTATAGATATGTTTGACTGTGTTATTCCGACGAGACTTGCGAGAAACGGAAACCTTTTTACATGGAATGGGAGGATAAATATCAAAAACGCAAAATATGCACGGGACGAGAGCCCTGTCGATGAGGAATGCAACTGTTATACATGCAGGACATATTCCAGGGCATATCTAAGGCATCTTCTTGTATCCCATGAATTGACAAGTTTCTATTTGAATACACTCCACAATATCTATTTTTATTCTGCATTTTTAAAAAAGATACGGGAGGCTATCAGGGAAGGTTCCTTTGATACGTTTTATGAAGAGTTTAAAATGAAATGGAAGGGAGGTGAATTGCAAGATGAACATAGCACATGCAATGGGTAATTTGGGAGGGTCCGGACAGGGAGGGACGCAGCAATGGATGGGTTTGCTGCCTCTTGTCCTTTTGTTTGTAGTCTTTTATTTTTTATTGATCAGACCGCAACAGAAACGGGCAAAGCAGCAAAAGATGTTTATTGAAAACTTGAAAAAAGGCGATAAAGTTATAACTTCAGGTGGTCTATATGGTACAATAACAGGTATTACAGACGACACAGTTACACTGGAAATTGCCGACAAGATCAGAGTAAAAGTATTAAAAGGCGCAATCGCAAATACAGCGAAAGGAGATTAAAGTGGGAAGGTATGAAAATATTGTTGTGATAAGCCCGGATTGCACAAAGGAAGAGGAAGAAGAATTACTCAAAAGAATACGGGCTAATCTGGAAAAATTCGGCAGCACAATACTTAGGATGGATGACTGGGCCGTAAGGAAACTCGCCTATCCGATCAAGAAGAAAGAAAAAGGCCATTATTTCTTTTTGCTCCTTGATGCAGATGAAGCAAATATGGCAAATATCAACAAGTTCTATAAGACGCTTGATACCGTTTTGAGACACATGCTGGTGCGGGTTGACGACAACGAGAAGGGACTGGAAAAAGCGCCGGATCATGTTGTCTTTGACGAACTGGAAGGAGAATTTTCTTAAACAATATATTTCCCTAAATCTGCATAATGTGTTTAAGATAAAGGTAAATTAAATAATATAAGAAAGAATGGAGGATATAGATGCCAAGACCAGCAGCAAGACCAGCAAGAGGACCGGACGGGGGAAAAAAAAGGGTTTACATGCGGAAAAGAGTTTGCAAATTCTGCCAGGACCCTAATTTGCCAATCGATTACAAGAATCCAAAGCTTTTAAAATATTTTATTTCGGAACGTGGGAAGGTGATGCCACGGAGAATGACGGGAACCTGCGCCAATCATCAGAGGAAATTGAAAGAGGCAATAAATATGGCAAGACATATTGCCTTCCTCCCTTTTACAACACTTGCAAAATGACGGGGGTACTATATGAAGGTTATTCTTACGGAAGATTTACGTGGCACAGGTAAAAAAGGTGAAACTGTAGACGTTAAGGAAGGATATGGAAGGAATTATTTAATCCCGGAAGGCCTTGCGCTCCCTGCAACTGAAAGCAATCAGAAGAGATTCGAGAACATCATAAAAAATCTCCAGGATAAAAAAGGGAGGGTTCTAAAAGCTGCTGCAGATATTAAAGAAAAATTAGAAGAGATTTCACTTGTAATCAAGAAAAAAGCCGGTGTAGATGGAAAGCTTTTTGGCTCTGTGACCCATAAAGATGTAGCTGATGCAATAAAGGAGACTCTCGATGTTGAGATAAACAGAAAGAGTGTGAGAATAAATGAACCAATCAAGTCAACAGGCGTACATACCCTGGAAATCCATTTAGAGCAAAATATCACTGCCACTGTGAAGGTTGAAGTGGAAAAAAAGGATTAAATGGTAAGGACTTCAAAAGATATCCAAGAAAAAAAATCCCGCTCTATAGGTCGTATCCCACCCCAAAATTTGGAGGCAGAAGAGTCTCTTCTCGGTGGCATCCTTATAGACCCTGATGCTATAAACAAAGTAATAGATATGGTCAGCGCCGAGGATTTCTATAAAGATGTCCATGGCAGAATATATGATATCATGATCGGCCTGTATGAAAAAAACGAGCCGATAGACATTATTACAGTCAGCAGTGCCGCCAGGGATAAAGGGGCTATAGATAAAATAGGGGGCGTGACATACCTGAACACGCTGGTGGATCACATGCCCAGTGCGGCAAATATTGTGCAATATGCAAAAATGGTTAGAGAAAAAGGCCTTTTAAGAAACCTCATGAACGCTGCTACGGAGATTATTGAAAAAGGGTACGAATCGGATGCGATAGAGGACTACATAGATAATGCGGAAAAGATGATCTTTCAGGTTTCCGAAAAGAAATTCAGACCTTCTTTTTTCTCTGTTAAAGATATTGTCATGGATAGCGTAAAAACTATTGAGAGGCTGTATGAGAAAAAACAGTCGGTAACCGGTGTGCCTACAGGTTTTTCCGAACTTGACAGACTTACGAGCGGCCTACAACCTTCCGACTTGATTGTTGTTGCGGGCAGGCCAAGCATGGGAAAGACAGCCTTTGCTATGAATATTGCCCAACACGTTGCCATGTTAAAGGAATTGGCTATACCTGTCGGTATTTTTTCGATGGAGATGTCAAAGGAACAGCTTGTTACAAGGCTTTTAAGCTCAGAATCGGAAGTGGAACATTCTAAGTTGAGAACAGGCACATTGTCGAGCGCAGAATGGCCGAAACTTGCCTATGCAGCAGGAAAGCTCTCCGAGGCGCTTTTTTTTATCGATGACTCTCCATCTATGAGTGTTCTTGAACTCCGGGCTCGTGCCAGAAGATTAAAAAAAGAGCATGGACTTGGACTGCTTATAGTCGATTATTTACAGTTGATGAGGGGCGGACGGACCTCCGTTGAGCGGAGAGAACAGGAAATATCTGAAATATCAAGGTTTTTAAAATCCCTTGCAAAGGAATTGTACATACCTGTAGTTGCCATATCCCAACTTAACAGGATGGTTGAACAAAGAGAGGATAAAAGGCCAAGATTGTCCGATCTCCGGGAATCAGGCGCGATAGAACAGGATGCAGATGTAATTATATTTATATACAGAGATGAAGTTTATAATAAAGACAAGGAGAATAATAAGGGTATTGCAGAGATAATCATTGGAAAACAGAGGAATGGCCCGACAGATACTATTGAGCTTGCCTTCCTGGACAAATTTGCAACCTTTAAAAATCTTTACAGAGAATGAACCTGCCTAATCTGCTATCAATATTCCGCCTTTTTGTTACGGTCTTTTTCATCATTGCAATCAATTACGGTAGGCATGACATTGCGCTTTTACTGTTTATAGTACAGGCATTAAGCGATGTGCTTGATGGATTTCTTGCACGGATCATGAAGGCAAAAACGTATCTTGGCGCCTTTCTCGACCCAATGGCTGATAAGGTGATGATTGTATCCTCCTATATTGTGCTTTCCATTCACAGTATTATACCGTTTTGGGTGACATCCGTTGTACTTATCAGGGATTTAATCATTTCTACAGGTTTTCTCATTCTTTATAAGCTTTCATATAAGGGAAAGCCCACCCCGATTATTTTAAGTAAGATTACAACCTTATCTCAGATGTGTACCGTTATTTATATTCTATGGCCAGGCGACAGAATATATTCGAAACATTTTTTCTATGCAACGGCAGTTCTTTCAGTGATCTCCGGTTTTCAGTATGTTGCCGGTGGAATACAAATTTACCTCAAAAAAGAGCGCTAAGCAGAAAATTAATACCTTTGCAAAACTCTATAAATACCATCAAACCGGTGAAAACTGTTATCCAGAAGTTATCGAATTTACTGGATGTTGCTTGCGCAAGCATGACAGAAAAGAATGATTGGGGCGCTTTTGCAAAGGTCTGATATTTATTTAAAGGGTTTTGAAGCCTAAAGCCGTGTTCTCCTGTCCCGGTAAGTCCGTTCCATCTTGATAAGGTTTTCACCAAATTCGATAGTGTGCTTTTTCATCTCTATGGCAGCCAGATCAGCATTCCCGGATAAAATTGCCTCCACAACAGGGTGGTGCATTCCCGCCGGGTGCATGAATGGTTCTCCAGGATTCACTACTTGAATCACCCGCCTGGTCAGCGCCATCAGAGACCGCTCCAGAGCTTCAAAAAAGCGGTTCCCACACATTTCGGACAGGATATAGTGAACGGTGGTCTTTGTATCTATGTCTTCGGTCAGGTTGCGAACCGGTAATCCTTCAGCTTTGAGTGCCTCCTTGAGGCGTAATGCATGATCTTGACCTATGTTTAAAGCCGCCAGCCGGGCTATTTCAGGCTCCACGAGAAGTCTTACCTGAACCAGTTCCGGTATAGATATCTTTTCAGCCCTAAAAAGGTCGATGAAAGCATTACTGAGATGCTCAAAAGTTAAGTCCGTGACAAAAGCACCTCCTGTAACCCCCTGACGGGTAGTCAGGAACCCTGTATTCTCAAGCACTCGCAAGGCTTCCCGAACGGCAACACGGCTTACCTTGAACTGTTCCGCCAACTCACGTTCAGATGGCAGTTTATCCCCGGACTTGAAATAGCCAACAAGGATTGAACGCTTCATCTGCTCAGTAACTTCCTCGGATACCCGTGACTGCTTGATTGGCTTAAACGTCGGCATTATTAGCAACACCTTTATTTTTATGATATAGTGAATGCTGCAAAATTTGCAAGATATTTTTAATATTTTAAAATATTGTCTTGACATAAATTTTATATCATTTAAAATATTATACCATAAAGAATATTAAGCTTAATTTTCATATACAAACAATACAAATGTATGAAAGTGTTTAAAATGAATAAATATTTGGAGGCAATACATGAATCTGGCTGTTAATCTGGAGAGGTCGGCCTTTTTCTTTCCTCATCGTTTGGCTATCCGCCAAGTTGACTTAAAAGTTACATATGCTCAATTGAATGACCAATCAAACCGGATAGCAAAGGGCCTCATTAAAATGGGAATTAAGCCGGGAGAACCTGTCGGTCTCTGCGCTCCAAACTCGGCTGATTGGATTGCCTTTTACTTTGGTGTCCTCAAGACAGGGGCAACAGCCGTAACGCTTTCCAGTTTACTTACCGGGGCTGAACTGACAAATCTCGTAAACCACGGAAAGCCGCGCATTATTTTCACCTCCAATGCCAAGCTGCAGGAACTGGAGCAGTTGAAAGACTCCAGCGGGCTTGAAAAATTGATCTGCGATGGGGGCGATCTAAATATCCATCGTCTCATGGAAATGGGATCAGGATCATTTAATACACTTGACAGAGACCGTCTTGATACCGCTGCTATCCTTTACACCGGCGGTACAACAGGTATACCGAAGGGGGTCATGCTTACCCATGAAGGCATTAATTTTTCCAGTTACAGTATAGCCTACTATGAACGGTCCACTGAAAAAGATATTGCTCTATGCTTTCTGCCCTTTAATCATGTCTTCGGACAAATACACATCATGAACTCAACGATCATGAGTTCGGGCTGTCTTGAGCTTTTGCCCACCTTTGATATGGAGAGGGTCTTGGAAGTATTGGAAACAGGTGAAATAACAAAGTTTTTTGCTGTACCCACGGTTTATATCCGCCTCTTGGGACTTCCCGACTTAAAAAAAACATTGGGGCCGCTACGCTATTGTTTTTCGGCAGCAGCCTCCATGGCAATGGAAATAGTCAAACAATGGAAAGAACGCACCGGGATCACTATCGCAGAATCGTATGGGATGACAGAAGCTATGCCCATCACCTTTAACCATTATTATCCCGAAAAACATGTTGTCGGGTCTGTGGGACAACCGGTCCATGGAGTGGAAGTCCAGATCCGGGATAAATCGGGGAACTTGCTTGAACAAGGACAGGAAGGCGAAATCTGCGTCCGGGGACCTAACGTCATGAAGGCATACCTGGATAATCCCGAAGGAACCAGCGCCGCATTCTGGGAAGGCGGATGGGTCCGCTCCGGAGACATTGGTATTTTTGATCCCAACGGCTACCTCTCCATTGTTGACCGGCTCAAGGATCTGATTATTACCGGCGGCGAAAACGTCTATCCCCGCGAGGTAGAAGAGGTGCTTTATACGTCCCCTGAGGTTGAAGAATGTGCCGTCATCGGACTGCCCGATAATGAATGGGGTGAACGTGTTGTTGCATTTATAGTTCCAAAATCAGGAAAAACTATTTCAAATGATGCATTGAAGGCTTTTCTTAAGGCTCGTCTGTCGTCTTTCAAGGTCCCCAAAGAGTACATCATTACAGACGAACTACCGAAAAGCCCTGCCGGCAAAATATTAAAGCGTGAAATAAAAAAGAAGTTTATCAAAGGTTAACTTATAATATCTTTATAACAGGAGGCGCTTAATGAATTTGGCTGTTAATCTGGAAAGGTCGGCATTTTTCTTTCCTGATCGTCCTGCTGTCTCAGAAGACGGTTTGGAGATCAGCTATGCCCGGCTTAATGAACAGGCCAACCGCGTTGCCTCGGCACTTCTTCAGATGGGGATAAAGTCTGGAGATCACCTGGGCTTATGCGCTCCCAACTCATCGGATTGGCTCGTTTTCTACTTTGGTGCGCTGAAAGCCGGCGCTGTTGTGATAACCCTTTCCAGCCTTCTTTCCCAGGATGAATTTTGCTTACTGGTTAATCATGCAAAATTGAAATTTCTTTTCACCTCAGAATCAAGGCTCGGCAGCCTTGTGGGCCTCAGGGGGAATGAAGGGGTTCAAAAGGTTATATGCCCGAACGGCGACATGACCTTGCAGCAGGTCCTTGATCAAGGGGTATCATCCTTCAAGGCAGTGGACTGCAATCGTACTGACACGGCGGCAATCCTTTACACTGGAGGGACCACCGGCATACCGAAAGGGGTTATGCTAACCCATGAGAATATCAACGTATCAGCTCATAATGTAGCTTTTAGCGAAAGATCCACGGAAAAAGACCGTGCTCTCTGTTTTCTTCCCTTAAACCATGTTTTTGGCCAGGCACATATTATGAACGCCACGATCATGAGCGCCGGGTGCCTTGAGCTACTTCCGGGTTTTGATATGGAACGGGTTATTGGGCTTATAGAGGCAGGTCTCGTTACAAAACTTTTTTCCGTACCAACTGTTTATGCACGCCTCCTGACACTCGAACGACTCGAAGAAATGATGCACAATGTACGTTATTGTTTTTCCGCAGCAGCCAGTCTGCCAATAGAGATTGTGCGTCAATGGAAGGAACGCACCGGCCTTAACATCTGTGAAGGTTACGGCCTTACTGAATCCGCCTCTGCTGTTACTTATAATCACTATTACCGGCATGTTGTCGGATCCATAGGAGGGACGGTTCCCGGCGTAGAAGTCCAGATAAGGGATACATCGGGAAACAGACTGGAGCAAGGCGAGCAAGGCGAGATATGCATTCTGGGCCACAATATCATGAAGGGTTATTTCGAGAATCCAGAAGCAACTGACGAAGCCTTTTGGGATGATGGCTGGTTCAGGTCCGGCGACATTGGTTATTTTGATAATGAAGACTATCTTTACATCGTTGACAGACTTAAAGACCTCATTATTACCGGCGGTGAAAACGTCTATCCCCGCGAGGTTGAAGAGATTATTTATACCAGACCGGAAATCGAGGAGTGTGCGGTTGTGGGTCTCCCTGATAAGGAGTGGGGCGAGCGGGTTGCGGCATTTATCTTGCCAAAGCAAGGGCAGGTAATTAGTTCGGAAACATTGAAATCTTACTTAAAATCCCGCCTTTCTTCATTTAAGGTTCCCAAAGAGTATATAACTGTGAGTGAAATGCCTAAAAGCCCTGCCGGTAAGATTCTCAAACGCGAATTGAAAAAGAGATTTATAGACGTGGGTAGTTTTCTTGTAAATAACGGCAAGACGGAGTAAAATATTGAAACATAAAAAAGGAGGATGTATTATGAAAAAGGGATCTGTTATTACATTGTTGGTTTTTTTAATGGTATTTTTGTTTTTCTTAACTTCAATTCCTGCACATGCTCAGGAAAAAGTGATGAAACTCAGGCTTTCAACTATGTGGCCACCTACACACCCCCATTCAGTATTGTTCAACCAGTGGGGCAAGGATGTTGAGAAGGTAACCCAGGGGAGGGTAGTAGTGACTTTATTTGCAGCCAGTACGCTTTCACCTCCGATGCAGGTCTATGACAACACTGTAAAAGGTATTATTGATGTCGGCACAAACTTATTGGCATATTCACCCGGCAGACTTCCGCTTTCCGAGGTTTTACAGCAGCCGCTTGGATACAAGAATGGATTGCAGGCAAGCAAGCTGGCCAATGCATTTTATAAGAAATTCAAACCGAAAGAATTTGATGACGTAAAGGTTATGTTTCTCCATGGCGCGGCACCGGGTTTCATTTTTACGAAGAAAGTTATAAAATCAACTGATGAGATCAAAGGACTCAGAATCAGGGCTAATGCAGAGAATGCTGACATTGTAAAGGCTCTCGGCGCTTCTCCTGTAACCATGCCTGTTACTGAAGCATATGATAGCCTTTCAAGGGGTGTTGTGGATGGAACTCTTTTCCCGATTGAAGCATTAAAGGGATTTAAAATCGGTGAGGTTGTCAAGACGGTGATTGAGAACTATGGTGTGTCCTATATGACATCCATGTATTGTATCATGAACAAAGATAAATGGAATGCAATATCCCCGGCTGATCAAAAGGCAATAGAAAAAATTAATGACGAATACGGCGAAAAATTCGGTAAGCAGTGGGTTGCATTGGATAAAGGTGCAGAAGAATTCGCCAAATCGAAAGGCGTAACTTTTGTGATGGTTTCTAAAGCGGAAGAGGCGGCAACCATTCAAAAGATGAAACCGATTTTAGCAGACTATGTTAAAACGACAAAAGCAAAAGGTCTCCCGGGCGATGAAGCATTGAAATTCTGCGAGGATTTTTTAAAGAACAATCCGTAAAATTATTATTATCAGAGAGGGCTGTGGTACTACAGCCCTCTCTGCATTTAAATGATGATAAAACTGAAAACGCAGACCTAAATCTCGTTTTTTTATAATATGGAGGCGAAAGATGAAACGCTTTATGGCAGGCATTACCGGCATCGATAAATTATTATACGTCATTGCAGGTAGTGTATTGGCGTGTATGATTTTATTAACCTTTTGTGATGTGATTTTAAGAAACTTCGGCCATCCGATTACCGGATCTATGGAATTCATACAATACGGGGGGTGCATTGTATTCGGATTCTCAATTCCTTATGGCACGATGCTCGGGTGTCAGGTAATTGTTGATATAATAACAGAAAAGTTCAGTCCGGAAAAAAAACGGGTCATAGAAATAATTACCAGATGCATTGGTATCTTAATATTCTTATTTGTTGCCTACAATTTTTATGTTTATGGGATGGATGTGAGAAAAACAGGTGAACGTACGGCCAGCTTCAAGATACCTTACTACCCGTTCAGTTTTGCCCTTTCGTTCACGTTTCTGCTGCAGAGTCTTACGATATTTTGTGATCTGATAAAAAAAGTGAAAGGAGCAAACAATGAGTGATGTTGCCATTGGAACATACGGAATAATACTGCTGCTGTTCCTTTTTTTAACCGGGCTTGAAATGGCTTATTGCATGATACTGGTTGGATTTCTCGGATTTACGTTTCTTATGTCCTTTCCAGCGGCATCCAATCTCGTCATTAAAGACTTCTTCGATAATTTTACAACATACAGTTACACAGTAATCCCTCTCTTCATGGTGATGGGGGAGTTTGCCTCAAATTCCAATATCGCAAAAAGGTTATACCTGGGGGCGCACAAGTGGTTCGGTCATATACCGGGTGGACTCGCGATGACAACCGTAGTAGGCGCCACCCTATTTAAAGCCATGTGCGGATCAAGCCTTGCCACAGTCGGAACCTTTTCAAACCTCGCGCTGCCTGAGATGGACCGCTATGGATATAAAAAGGAACTTTCCTGCGGCACTATTGCATCTGTCAGTACCCTGGGTATGATTCTGCCTCCCTGCACAGTGCTTATTATCTATGGACTTCAGGTTGAGCAATCCATAGGCAGGCTTTTCCTTGCAGGGATTGTCCCCTCGCTGATGATAGCGGTTCTTTTTATGGTAGTTATATTCGGATGGGTAACTTTACAGCCTGCAATAGCTCCCAGGGCGGAAAGGGCAACATGGAAAGAGAGGTTCCTTGTAATCCCGGACGCAGTGATTGTTGCCATTATTTTCGGTATTGTAATAGGCGGGATGATCACCGGTTTTTTCAGTCCCACAGAGTCAGGTACAATAGGCACGGTGGCAATATTTCTTCTGGCTCTCGTGCGAAGAGAAGTCAATTTGGATATGATTGTCAGATCCTTTAAGGGGGCATTGAAAACCTCCATTATGACTCTAATGCTTATTGCCGGATCTGCTATTTTTGGCCATTTCCTTGCAATAACAGAGATTCCGATGATTACGGCAAAGTGGGCCGCAGGGCTTCCTATACAGGGCACATTTGTTATGATCTTAATAATTGTCATCTACCTGGTAGGCGGTTCAATCATGGATGACCTGGCATTTATGGTACTTGCCACTCCGATCTTTTTTCCGACAGCTGTCGAACTCGGTTATGATCCCATATGGTTCGGCATCCTGATTTGCGTTACGCTTATGATCGGCGGTATTATTCCGCCAGTGGCGATTTATGTGTTTATATTAGGGAACATAACGGGAATCCCTTTCAAAACGATTTATAAGGGTGTCGTTCCTTTCCTTTCGGCCCTTGTCCTGGCTTTAATAATTCTGTTTGTTTTCCCGCAGGTTGCACTGTGGCTGCCTAATTTAATGATGGGTAAAGGATAATCAGTATAAAGGCTTTATAAAGAATCATTATTAAGTCTAAGAAGCGGGCCTGCTGAATTTTAGTTTTGGCAGGCTCACTTATTTGAATATGAGAATATATGAATTCAACTGATAACAAACTAACCCAAAATGAAGCGATTATTTATCGTGCCAAATGTCACTGGGCTATACTTCTTGGGCCTATATTAGTGATTATTATAGGAGGGCTGGCTCTGAGGTCTCAGGGGTATCATGCAATGGTACTCGTTGCTTTTGGTCTTGTTTGGGGAATATTTTCATATATAAGGTTAAGCAGAACAGAAATAGGATTAACCCGAAATAAGGTTTTAATCAGTGCCGGGTTTCTAATAAATAAGTCTTATGATATCCAGCTTAATGAGATCATGGTTATTGATTATTATCAGCCCTCTCTGGGCTCAATGTTAAATTTTGGCAAGATTATGATTGTCTATAACGGAAAGAAAAAATGCGCCTTACGGTTTGTTTCTTGTCCCGCGGAATTTGTAAAAGAAATTCAGCAGCAAATAATCGCACTTAGCCCATCTTCGACAGCAAAAAAGGCCGTCAAGAAGACGGCCTGAATATCTGAAAATTATGGTGGAGCTGAAGGGGATTGAACCCTCGACACCTTGACTGCCAGTCAAGTACTCTCCCATCTGAGCTACAGCCCCACTGACTTATCTTTATAGCAGCAAGTCCGGAAATTGTCAATCAGTTTCGGTTTGAGTTTCGTTTTCGGTTTCCCTCAGAAGAAGCTTTTTTATCTTTCCTGATGCTGTTTTTGGTAATTTATCCACAAACTCTATATATTTCGGAATTTTATATTTTGCGAGTTTATCCTTTAACAACTGATAAATTTCTTCTGTTGTTATGGAGTGCCCGCTTCTGACCACAATAAATGCCTTGCCTACCTCCCCCCATTTTTCATCGGGCACGCCTACGACCGCCGCGTCAATAATGGCCTTATGGCTGAGCAGGGCCTTCTCAATCCCCGCAGGATAAATATTCTCACCGCCACTGATAAACATATCCTTTTTTCTGTCAACAATATAAACATATCCATCTTCATCTATCCTCGCAAGATCACCAGTGTAAAACCAGCCATCCTTTATTACTTCGTCGGTCAAATCATCCCTGTTCCAGTATCCGTTCATTACTATCGGGCCTTTTACAACGACCTCTCCTATATCTCCTGTCTTAACGGGCATTCCTTTTTCATCAACAATATTTACCTCGCTATGCATTACCGGCTGTCCGACAGAACCCATCTTCTCTATAGCATTTTCCATGGGCAGCCAGAAAAGCGTGGATGCTTCTGTCAGTCCATACACCTGGGACAGAGTCAGACCCTTTTCGGCATAAGCCTTTAAGAGTGCTATCGGGACCCTTTCTCCGCCGGTAAAACAACATTTCAGCGAACTCAGATCGTAATCTTCTATCCTGCATTCATTAAGAATAAAACTGTACACAGTTGCAGGTAATTCCAGCACCGTAACCTTGTATTTCTCTATTGTTTTTAATATATCCACAGGTGTAAACCTTTTTTGAATTATAATAGTACCACCTCTATAAATAACTGGCGCCATCTCAACAATGAGTCCCCCTGAGTGGAATAAAGGCCTTGCAACGATACCGATATCTGCTTTTGCCATGTCATAATATATGCCGGCATTGAGGACATTAAAAAAAGTCTTCCTGTGTGAGAGCACTGCCCCTTTAGGTAAACCTGTGGTACCGGAAGTATACATGAGAATATGGGGGTCATCGTCTCCTGCAGACCAGGATAGATTAGGCTGTGTTTTGGGGAAGCGCTGAATATAATTTGCATAATTTATTGCCCATGAAGGCGTTTCCTGTCCTTTTATGCCTTCGCCCGACACACAGGCAACATGGGTCTTTACAGGCAATGTTTCCCAAAGTTTTTCTGCGTTCTCCATAAACTCATAATCGAAGACAATAAAGTCCGTACCGCTGTCCCGTATAATAAACTCAAGCTCGGGTAATGCAAGCCGCCAGTTGAGTAACACAAGAATGCCGCCGACTCTGGACATTGCAAAGAATATCTCAATGAACTGCCTGCTGTTGCGCAACAACAGCGCAACCCGGTCGCCCTTTTTTATACCGAGATGAAGAAAAAAATGGGATAACCTGTTGATATTTGAATTGAATTCAAGGTAGGTGAAGGGCATGCCTTCAGAGATTATTGCAACCTTATCAGGCTGGATCTTTGCCCATTTTGCTATCCAATCGGCCACATTAATCAAATTGTTCCGTTCGTCTTTCATGATCCTTTACAATATATTGTATACAATATTTTATATAATGATGTCAGCAAATTCTTTATGAAAATCGCTTATTTTCCATTACCGGAACACCCGCAAGTTGGTACGAACGTGTGAAATAATGTATTTCATCCTTCACCCCGGTGAAAACCGTGGCCCAGAAGTATTTGAATTCATTGGATTTCGGCTTCCGCCGGAATGATGTGGGACGGGGCTAAAAGCAATTATTTCACAGGTACTGCCCTGGCCACCCCCTCTCACTCACTGTTTAAGCTGTATAGATGCCGCTAACTTATGTTCGAGAATCTGCCAAGACTTTTAGATTGAGTATATCGCGTATATCATACAGGATAAAGGTGGCCCCGATTTTTTCAAAGTCTTCTCTTTGTGTCCTTCCGGTAAGCACCCCTGCAGTCATCATGCCTGCCCCCTTACCGGCAATTACATCGGTGGGATGGTCACCAACCATCATCGACTCACCGGGAAGAGCATCGAGTATTCGCAATGCTTCAAATGCATGAAAAGGATCAGGCTTAACACGTCTTGTGTTTTCCCTGGTTACGGTTACACTGATATAGTTATCCACATCAACAAAAACATGCCTTATCACATCAATGGAGGTTCTTGTAATAATACCTGTTTTTATTCCGTTACCTTTCAGATATTTTAGAACATCTCTTGTATAAGGATAAACATCTTTGTTCATTGACGATTCAAGTTCGAGGAATTTGAGCCGATCAAAGGCCTCTTTTTGAAATTCGGCGACTGCCTGTGCTCCATCAAGCTTCTCCTCAATCCTGTAAATCATCTCAATGATAAAATTGTCTTCTGTCTCTTTTATTATCTCTTCTGTCGTGTATCTTCTTGCAATATCGGCAATTTCTTCTCTTAAATGGGTAAAATCCAGGCTTAATGGCGTCAATGTACCGTCAAAATCGAAAATTATTGCTTTTATCATTATAAATCTTTTAAGCAGTCTAACGCCTTTGCAACTCCTGAACCCATCTGGAACTTATATCCCAGGTCTCGTAATGTAAATTCGAGGGCAGAGATCGCAGTTATTACATCGTATTTGTCGGCATAACCGAGGGTTGCAATTCTGAAGGCTTTGCCTTTCAACTGCCCCTGTCCGCCTGCCCCGGTAACTCCATGCTTTTTCCAGAGCGTCTTATAGATTGCCTGACCGTCAATCCCTTCAGGCGCACAAATAGCAGTTACAGCAGGACTCGGATTTTTAGCAAATATCTTTAAACCCATTGCCAATACCGCTTCGCGGGTTGCCTGTGCGAGACTGTCAATCCTTTTGTAAACATTCTCGAGCCCTTCCTCTCTTATAATCCGCAAAGACTCCCTTAAACCGATAATAAGTGAGATCGCAGGGGTAAAATTCGTCTGATTTTTCTGTAAATTTGCAAGTTCTTTTGCCCAGTTAAAATAAAATTTTGGAATTTTTGATGCCTTGTTGAATTCCCAGGCTTTATCGCTGACCCCCGCAAAAGCAAGTCCCGGTGGAAGCATCAGGGCTTTTTGAGAACCGCCGATGAGGATATCAATATTCCAGGCATCCATAGGCAGTTCAAATATGCCAACCCCTGTAATGCCGTCTACCACCATCAGGGTGTCAGGATAATCTTTTACGATAGTCGCAATCTCTTTGACAGGGAATTTTGCCCCGGTTGATGTTTCGGTGGCCTGCATATACACAGCCTTTATGTCAGTGTTGGCTTTCAGGGCCCTTTCTATATCAACAGGATCAAGGATGTCCCCCCATGGAATATCTATGTTTAATGTTTCAACACCGTAGACATTGCAAATATTGGTCCATCTTTCGCCGAATTTCCCGCTTCGTATACATAAAGCTTTATCTCCGGAGGAGAGCATGTTTGTTACAGCGCCTTCCATTGCGCCGGTGCCTGATGATGTAAATATCAAGACCTCATTCTTCGTTCCAAACAGATATTTAAGGTTTTCCCTTACGTCTTCCACTACTGTCTCGAAAAGCGGATTTCTGTGGTGAATCATCGGTTCAGCCATTTTTAAAAGCACTTCCGGCGGTATTGCGGTCGGTCCGGGTGCGAGCAGATATCTTTTTTGCACTATTACCTCCTCAATTTATGAGTTATGCTAAAATGCTTAAAATAATTGTTATTTTTTACCAAAAACTCGTTAAAAACACAAGAAAAATGCTGTACCCTCTGTGCTGTATCATAAGTGATATTATGACAGGAGTTGGTTTGGGAACTGCTCTGCCGGCAAGTCAATTAAGGTTCACAAAATGTTTTTATTGTGTTATATTTCCCAATATGGACAGGATATACTTCGACCACGCATCAACGACACCTGTAGACAGGCGGGTGCTTGATGCAATGCTTCCCTATTTCAGCGAACAGTTTGGAAACCCTTCATCAATCCTCATCGAGGAAGGCAGGGTTCCGAATAAGGCTGTAGATGAGGCACGGGAAACGTTAGCACAACTTGTGAATGCAGAAAGGGAAGAGATTATTTTTACCGGCTCAGCTACCGAATCGAATAACTTAGCCATAAAAGGATTAGCGCTTGCCAACAGAGATAAGGGGAAGAGAATACTCTTTTCCGATATTGAGCATTTTTCTGTTATGAATCAGGCAGATTTTTTAAGAAGTCTTGGATTTGAAGTTGATTTTATAAAGGTAGACAATTACGGTATAATTGACCTTGAAGATTTAAAAAACAAGGCAACTGACGATACAATACTTGTATCAATCATGCACGCCAACCTGGAAATAGGGACTATTGAGCCTATTGAAGAAATTGCCTTATTTTTGAAAGAACGGGATATCTTATTTCACTCCGATGGTACAGGGACCTGCGGCAGAATACCTGTTGACGTAAAAAAACTGGGCGTTGACACAATGACTATATCTCCTCATCAGTTTTACGGTCCCAAGGGGGTTGCAGCCCTCTACATGAAAAGAGGTGCAAAGCTTATATCTTTTATGCAGGGGGGTTTTCAGGAAATGGGTTACAGGGCGGGGACAGAAAATGTACCGGGGATTGTCGGTTCCGGTAAGGCTGCCCAAATTGCAATGGAAGAAGTAGGTGAAAAGTTAGAAAGATTGACAAGGTTATCAAGAAGGTTATGGGATGGGCTTTCATCATCCATAGAATATATACATTTCACAGGTCATCCGAATATAAGGTTGCCAGGTCATGCAAGTTTCTGGATTGAGTTTGTTGAAGGGGAATCCTTGCTCTTATGGCTCAACCTGAACGGGATTGCTTCAGCAAGCGGGAGTGCTTGTGCTTCGAATATGATGGCAGCCGACGAAACAGGATTGAAGGCATCCCACGTGCTCACTGCAGTGGGCGTACCACCGGAGATATGCAGCGGTTCTATTTCTTTTTCTCTTGGGAAGGATAACACAATGGAAGAAGTGGAGTATGTCCTTTCTGTCATACCGGGTATAGTAAAGCGGCTGATGGAAATGTCGCCTCTTTATGAGAAAGCCAGGAAGCCAGGAAGATAAGTATCAAAAAGGAGGTATAAGATGGCAAAAGGCCCTTACAGCGACAAAGTAATGGACCATTTTATGAACCCGCGGAACATGGGCGAAATAGAGGAGGCTGATGGTGTCGGAGAGGTAGGGAATCCGGCCTGTGGTGATGTTATGAAGCTCTATCTGAAAATCGAGGGCGATAGAATAGTAGATGCTAAATTCAAGACCTTCGGGTGCGGTGCGGCAATTGCATCAAGCAGTATGACAACTGAACTTATAAAAGGCAAAACAATAGATGAAGCGCTCAGCATATCTAATGAAGCTGTCGCAGAAGCCCTGGGAGGTTTACCACCGGCAAAACAGCACTGTTCGGTGCTTGCAGAAGAAGCTCTAAAAGTTGCCATTGAGGATTACAAAAAGAAAAAAGGGCAGGGTTAAAAGATTGAGCATATGTATTATTCAGTCACCCCTGTTACTTAAAATATAAGGATAACGAACCAGTTTTAAACAGGGCTTAACAATCTGAAATCATGGAGATAATATAAATGAGATCTATTAATCGTATATCCAGGATATGTATTTGCATGATCCTTGTTGTGCTTGCCGGCAGTCCGCTTTACGGGAAAGAAGAGAAGATTATGCCTAAGGAGCCTGGCGTTTATATTAAAACAGACAAACCCTTAATCAGGCTTTTGCCGAATATTGTTTTCAATGAGAAAGGGCTTCTTTTTATTGAAAGCAATAACCCCGAACATTTTTTATTGAAAAACACCGAATACTTTGTAGTGTTCGGTAAGTATAACATTAATGTCGTAACGCTTAACCCGCTGCTTTTCATCAATGCCTCTCCTTTGGGCAAACCACGTTTCATTTTAGGAAAAGACATTGAGATTGACATTAAAAATATAGGCAGTGATTTGTACATTTTAAAGCCTAAAGCATTAATGGGGAGAGGCTATTATTGTCTCTGGATCGAGGATACAGTGTGGGATTTTGTTATTGAGTAAGGATTAAAAATTTATTCTGATTTATATCTCTTGATTACTGCTTTTAAATGGAGGCGGCATCCGGATTTGAACCGGAGAATAACGGTTTTGCAGTAGATTTACAAATATAAAATAGCATAAAGGGATACCAATAAACATAATATAATCGAGATGATATATATGCTTGTGGTATCCCTATTTTTATGTTATTTCAGGTCATTTGA
>JAPLKC010000034.1 GCA_026388255.1 Pseudomonadota bacterium
CATTCATAGCAAAACACTCGTTGACCGAGTATCCGGTGAAACGAAAAACCGCAGAATTGACCCAGATAAGCTTTCCGTCGGGTCCGAACCAGTTTTCCCAGTCATATGTATAATCAGCAATTGCGTGGAACTTTGCCTCTGCCTGGAGGAGCTCCTTTGTTTTCCTGTACTTGTACTCCCTCCTGAAATAGAGCAAAGCAACTGCAAGGAAGAGGAATATGGCAAAACCTGTAACTGCAAAGAAGATGAAATACCCGTATAATGACTTCAGGATTGCTCCTTTCTCCTGCCCGACAATGACTGACCAGCCAATACCTTTTACAGGTGCAATGGATACATAGAAGATATTGCCCTTGTCTTTTGCATCTGCAATTTCCATATCAATACTGGCTCCTGCAAGTGCCTTCTCCCGTACGCGTGCGTCAGGGTATTTCGTTATGTTCTCCTGATAGGGAACAGTAGTGCTGAATATCATGTTTCCTTCCTGGTCGAGGAGGGTAATACTCTTTCTGGGATCTATTGTATTTGCCCTGATGAAGGCGGCGAGGAAGACGGTGTGCTGGATGCTGCCAAGTATCCCGATGACCTTACCTTTCTTGTCTAATATAGGAACAGATACAGCAATAGCGAGATCTTTTTCCAGGACAATCAAACGGAATACTGTAGAAATATAGGGTCTCCATTTCCTGCTTACCCCTTTATACCAGTCAAGGTGAACATAGTTCTTGCCGTAGGATTCTTTACTCACCGGGTAATTTGCCCAGACGGTTCCATATTGGTCGCTGACAAAGAGGACATCGATTTCAGTGTGGTGCTCGCTTAAGGATTTCAGGTGAGGGATGATGTGGCGAAAGTCCTTCTTCTTTACTGCATCGATGAAGAGCGGGCGTTGTACGTAGGATTCCAGGATACTGGTAGCTGCCATCTGATGTTCATGTATGAGCGAGGAGAGGAAATTCGCTGTTACTTTGTTTTCATTGATTGTATTCTGTAATACATACTGATATTGGTTGAGTATGATGGAAAAGGTGATGAGAAAAGTAATAATAAAGATAACCGCAATTATTACGGCATATAATTTCTTCCCTTCAAATAAGGTTTTCATACATGTCCCTTATGGGTTGCCAATATCGGATGCAGATTGTGGAACACAGGGAAAGGTAAGTGGTGGAGAGGAGCTTGACTGAAGGCATGGGGGGGAGGGATTTTTTACATTGGCATCTTCTGGAAATTCCATTTGATATCCCCCTTCAATAACACAGAGAATTCAACATGCTCCAGAGAAACTCTTAAATATGATGGACCCCTGTTACTTCTTACTTCTAATCTACAAAAAGTTATAAGCAAATGTCATCAAAAGAGTAAAAATTAGATCTGTTTTATGGCTGTTAAGCTTCTAACTCTACATAGATAAACATATAATAAGTATAGCCTAAATAAATAATAATGCAAATTTATTGTTATTCAATTTGCTTTCCTCTTATAGAAAATATATTTACCTTATCTCAGGAATGGGTTAAATAAATACGCATAAAAGAAAGGGACTATGAAACAAATACGAAATTTCAGCATTATTGCCCATATAGATCACGGTAAATCAACCCTTGCCGACCGTCTGATCCAGCACGCAGACCTCGTTGATGATCGGCAGTTCCGCGATCAGATACTCGACAACATGGATATTGAACGCGAGCGGGGCATTACGATCAAGAGCCAGACTGTTAATTTACCCTACAAAAGTAAAATAAACGGGGAAGAGTTTGAGTTCAACCTTATCGATACCCCGGGTCATGTGGATTTTTCTTATGAAGTATCCCGCGCCCTTGCCTCGTGCGAGGGGGTGCTCCTCCTTGTCGATGCCTCGCAGGGGGTTGAGGCGCAGACATTAGCTAACCTCTACGCTGCCATGGAACACAATCTGGTTGTTATCCCGGTCATCAATAAGATCGACCTGCCTTCTGCCGATATTGACAGGGTAAAAGAGGAGATTGATGGTGAACTGGGTCTTGACCCTGAATCAGCTCTGCTCTGCTCGGCAAAGGAAGGTACAGGCGTTGAAGAGATCTTTGAGGCAATTGCTGAACGGATACCGCCTCCGGCAGGGGACCTGGAAAAACCCCTATCGGCCCTGATCTTTGATGCACAGTACGATTCATTCCGTGGGACAATTATCAGTTGCCGCATATTCAACGGTTCAGTCCGTCCCGGCGATACCATCCGGCTTATGGCCATGGGCACTCAGCACAGGGTTGAAGAAGTGGGCATATTCCGTCTTAAGATGGAACCAAGAAAAGACCTCACAGCCGGGATGGTCGGTTATATTATTGCAGGCATCAAGACAGTAAGTGATACAAGGGTCGGCGATACCATAACCCTCGATACAAACCCTGCCAAAGAGCCACTCCCCGGCTTTAAAGAGGTAAAACCGGTTGTCTTTTCATCTATTTACCCTATTGCCTCTGATGACTATCTGTCCCTTGCAGACGCACTTGAGAAGTACAAGCTGAACGATGCAGCCCTCGTTTATCAGAAAGACTCTTCGGCAGCGCTTGGACAGGGCTTCCGATGCGGATTCCTTGGGCTCCTCCACCTTGAGATCGTCCAGGAAAGGCTTGAACGCGAGTTCGACCAATCTATCATTATGACTTCTCCCAGTGTCCAGTATCGTTTCCTCCTTGCCGACGGTCGGACAGTTACCATAGATAACCCGGCATATTACCCCGACCCTACAGAGATTAAAAAGGGTGAAGAACCTTTTATCAGGGCCAGTATTATGATTCCCGAACGTTACGTCGGGGTTGTCATGAAGCTCTGCCTGGACCGGCGAGGAGTAAACTCGCGTCTCAGTTATCCTACTTCAGGCCGTGTTGAAATTACCTTTGACATGCCGTTAGGCGAGGTGATCTTCGACTTTTATGACAGGCTGAAAAGCATTACCCAGGGATATGGATCTTTTGATTACGAGATTATCGATTACAGGGAAAGCGACCTTGTCAAGCTCGATATACTCGTAAACGGAGAAAAGGTTGACGCCCTCTCTATGATCGTTCATCGCGAACATGCCCGTGAAAGGGGGGTAAAGGCATGTGACAGTCTGAAAGAGGAGATACCGAGGCAACAGTTCAAAATAGCCATCCAGGGGGCTATTGGAGGGAAAATCATCTCACGCTCAACCATTACTGCATTCAGAAAAGACGTTACTGCAAAATGCTACGGCGGGGATATTTCACGAAAAAGGAAGCTCCTTGAAAAACAGAAAAAGGGTAAAAAGAGGATGAAAGTCGTAGGCTCCGTAGAAATTCCCCAGAGCGCTTTTATGGCAGTGTTGAGAACAGATACCGAGTAACTGATTACTATATTCTACCCTCTAAGTTTTTAAAACAGGCTATGATATGAGCTATTAACTATGAGCTATGTATGAACCTTTAATGCATTAAGGAGCCTCCGATTTCATATCCCGGCCTCTATATCCATTTCCCTTTCTGTAAAACAAAGTGCCCGTACTGTGATTTTTATTCTGTAACAGATCTTTCTCTCATTGATACATGGCTTAATGCCCTTCAAAAGGAGATGTCTTTCTATCGCCCGGATTTTACCGTCTTCGACTCCCTCTATCTTGGCGGAGGAACCCCTACCCTGCTCAACAACCATCAAATAAAACGCCTTCTGGATGCCCTTCATAACCATTTTACTTTTCTTCCCGATACTGAGATCACCGTTGAGGCAAACCCCGATGACGTGACATCCGGAAAACTCGGCGCATTAAGTGCGGTAGGCGTGAACCGTTTGAGCATCGGCGTTCAGTCATTCAATGAAAAAGAGCTCCGGTTCCTGAAGAGAAGGCATACCGGTCATAACGCCAAAAAAGCAGTGAAGCTTGCAAAGGCCTGCGGCTTCACCAACATCGGAATAGACCTTATGTATGGCTTTGAGGGTCAGACCAGGGAAAGCTGGCTGGATACGATGCAAATGGCGATCGAGCTTGAGCCAATGCACCTTTCCTGCTATCAGTTCACTCTTGAGGAGACAACACCTTACGGCAAACTTAAGACAGAGGGCAAGCTGAAATCCATAACAGAAGAAGAGGAAAGGGAATTCTTTTTACTTACATCAAGCTTTTTAAAGCTCAACGGTTTTATTCATTACGAGGTTTCTAACTACGGAAAGGGCAAAAAATATTTTTCACGCCACAACCGGAAATACTGGCAGCATGTACCCTATCTCGGACTCGGCCCTGCTGCTCATTCCTTCAAAGACAATGTCAGGTGGTGGAACTACAGATCTGTTGAAGAGTACTGCCAGGTAGTTTCGCAGGGAAGAAAACCCGTTGACGGGTCTGAAAACCTTACCGATGAACAATTGAGACTGGAACGCCTCTATCTTGGTTTCAGGACTCAAAGCGGTGTATGCGTCGATGACATTTGCAGCAGTCCTTCAATGACTCAAACCTTATCGCAATTAAAACGATCAGGGTTTGTGAAGATCCGTAGCAACATGATAATCCCCACTCTAAAGGGCTACCTCATCGCAGACCACCTTCCCCTTATGTTCACATAAAGTTGTTGTGAGTCATTCCTTATTTTCAACTACTTTTTATATGGAAAACATACTTTTTTTCTGATATGATTCTTCACTTAAGGTCCCATCGTCTAGTGGCCTAGGACGCTGGCCTCTCACGCCGGTAACACGAGTTCGAACCTCGTTGGGACTACCAAAATTTTAAAACAATTTCTAATTGTGAATTTATAATTTTGAATTTGAAACACAAAGAATAGAAACAAATTCTTTATCAACAAGCATTCTACAGTAAATGTTGAACATATGGCTTTATAACAATATTATTGCTTTAGAGCTTCGGGATTTCTGAAAAAATCCGTATTCAAAAATTCTTTCAATGCATGGAGCGCCCTGCCGCGGTGGCTTAGTCTGTTTTTTTCTTCCATAGTAAGTTCGGCTATATATTTATCCAGTTCAGGCACATAAAAAACAGGGTCGTAACCGAAACCTTTTTCACCTTTTCTTTCAAACCCGATATAACCTTTCAGCGAACCGTAAAATACATAGCTCCTTTCCTTTTCAGGCATGTACAGGGCTATATATGCCTTGAAAACCGCACCCCTTTTTTCCCAGGGAATCCCTTTAAGCTCAACAAGCAATTTATTGATCCTGTCTTCATCATCCTTGCCGTACCTTGAAGAAAATATACCCGGTCTTCCTCCGAGGGCCGCCACCTCGATACCCGAATCATCGGCAATCGTATCCATATTGAATCTGTCGCCGATCTTTCGAGCCTTTTTCATCGCATTTTCAAGATATAGAAGGCTGTCTTCACTTACCTCAACTTGATCTTCCAAATCCGTTAAAGAATAAAAATTAACGAATTCGCCATGAAGAATAGCCTTTATCTCTTCAAGCTTGCCAGGGTTTACTGTTGCAATTACAACATCTTTCATAATAATTCAAAAAGACATTTTTCAGACAAGCGTGCGACATAATTCATTGCCTCTTGCCCACTGAAAACTGTCTCCCATTTTACCCCTGTCTTCTGCCGTTTAAATCATCGGGAAAAGTGCTCCAAGAGCTATTTTTTGTTGCCTCGTAATTTCGTTGATGCCCTTTAACGCATACTGGTACATCATGTCAAACTGTTCTTTTGTAAAAGGCGTCTTTTCTGCCGTGCCCTGTACCTCTATGAGCTGCCCCTTGCCTGTCATCACGAAATTCATATCCACTTCAGCCCTGGAATCCTCATCGTATGACATATCAAGAGCAATCTCGCCATTTACCAGTCCTACACTGATTGCCGCAACAGAATCACGAAACGGTATTTTTTCGATGACGCCTCTTTTCTTCATAGCCCATAAAGCCTCCACAAGGGCTACATAGGCGCCTGTAATGCTCGCCGTTCTTGTCCCGCCATCAGCCTGTATTACGTCACAGTCTATCCAAAGCGTCCTCTCGCCGATTATGTCAAGATTTAATACGGCACGGAGAGCCCTGCCGATAAGCCTCTGTATCTCATGGGTACGCCCCCCTATCTTTCCTGAAACCGCTTCTCTCATTGACCTTGTTTTGGTAGCTCTCGGCAGCATAGAATATTCAGCAGTCAACCATCCTTTCCCTGAATTTTTCAAAAAAGGCGGAACTTTCTCTTCCACGCTCACGCCGCATATTACCTTCGTCTCGCCCATCTCGACAAGGACAGAGCCTTCAGGAAATTTCAGGAAATTCTTCGTTATCCTTAACTCTCGTATTTTGTCGTTTACCCTTCCATTACTTCTCATTTTTTATACCTCTCATAAAATATTTCTGAAGACAATCATTTAACGTATTCAGCGTTTCACCCGTCTTGTCCTTTGTGCATTCCATTCTCAAAAAAACACCGGGCATATCAACGCCATGGAGGGGGAGCAACGGAAGTTCCTTAACTGTTTTACCAAAAGAAGATGCGACGCATTTTGCAATTTCCGTAGAACGAACAATGTGTTGTGCGGGAATCTCCTCAATTGTGAGAAATTTGCCGCTTCCTTTTTTTGAGTTCGTTACAGCAACAAAAACATCGTCCTTATCTCCAATACGAAAATCAATGGCCAACATCAGCAAAGCATTTGCCCTGTTGATTCTGTTCGCATTCTCCAGATGTTTTTCAAATGTTTCCGGTTTTTCATAAATACTCACATTATAGCCCTTACTGTCAAAATATTTCTTCAACAGGCTCCAGGCATTCTGATCTTTTTCTCCGGTACGATATAATATAATATGCTCGCCGGCAAAGGAACAAAATAACGGGAATAATATACATACAAGAATGATAAAGACCTTCATTCGAGACTCTCTATTGTATGTGCCTGATTTTCTTCCTGATATTTTTGCTCATAAAATCTCCGAAAATCACGTGATATTTTCAGAACTGTAAACTGTTTAACGTTTTTCAAGTATATACCTTTCAAGGTTCACTGCGGCCAGGGCTCCATCCCCTACAGCGGTAGAAATTTGCCGTAAGGTCTTTTTTCTTGCATCACCGGCAATAAATATACCCTTCGTCTTTGCAGAAAGGGCTTCGTCAGTCAATACAAATCCTGAATCATCCCTGTCGACAAGATCTTTCAGGAAAGCAGTATTCGGCCTTGCGCCCACATAAACGAATACCCCGTCAACCTTAACTTCTGAATGCTCTCCTGTCTTTATGTCTTCGATAACAATATGCTCGACCTGCTCTTTTCCCTTTATTTCCAAGGGCCTTTTATTCCACAAAAACTCCATTTTACTATTCCTGAATGCCCTGTCCTGGATAATCTTCTGCGCCCTTAGTGCATCCCTTCTATGGATCACATAGACCTTCCTTACAATATTTGCCAGTGACAGCGCCTCTTCAATGGCTGCATCTCCCCCGCCGATAACTGCTACATCGAGGTTCCTGAAGAAGGCGCCATCGCAAGTTGCACAATACGAGATACCCCTGCCAAGAAACTCATTTTCACCGGGTATACCCATCTTTGCCGGTTCTGTCCCTGTTGCCAGGACTATCCCCGCAGATATGTATATCCCTTCGGATGTTCTGGTTGCAAATCTCCCCTTTTCTACGAAAACGTCTTCCACCCCGGAAAATTCCTGTATCAAAAGCCCGCACTGCCTGGCGTGCTCTGTAAACCGATTCATCAGATCCCTGCCCGATATGCCTTCAGGAAAACCTGGATAATTCTCGATATGTCCCGCATTCATCGGCGTTCCGCCCGGTACCATTTTTTCAAGAAGCAATGTATCAATCCCTGCACGCATGAGATATATGCCTGCGGTAAGACCTGCCGGCCCGCCGCCGATAATAATTGCTTCATGGAATTCAGACACATTTACCTCCATATTCTTTTTCTTTTACTGTTGTTATGCTATCAGATAGGTTTTTACTGTGTCAATGACAAAAGGCGCTATCTGATGTGTACCCGGCAATATGACAGGTGAAAATGATCTTCTTTTCTTTAATATGATACAGATATAATGTTTTGCAATTTATTATTGACAACATCGGTGTTATTATCATATAGAAAAGCACAAGGCGGTGTAGCTCAGATGGTTAGAGCATGCGGCTCATATCCGCAGTGTCCGGGGTTCAATTCCCTGCACCGCCATTTTATAAGTTTTCTTAATCATTTTAAGGAGATAATAATTCCGTCATGCAAATTACCAGAATTCAAAACCGGAAACAAACTGAAAGAGACATTGAAATAACAATCGTGAAGGAAGAGAGATTTGTTATGGCGCTTTTTCTCATGTTATTTCTTACTATTACAATAATTTTTCCAAATGTATCGCATGGGGCTGAGAAAAAAATTAAAAAGCAACCTGTACAAAAAGAAGTTAAAGAAGCTGTGGTAATCACAGGCTCCAACATACAAGCATCTTTAGGAAAAGCAGAGGAGTACCTGAAGAAGGGCGATAGCGATAGCTCTCTAAGGGTATTTATTAAAATATATGATTATACAAAAGAAGTGTTAACAACTATCGGCATTGTCCAAAGCCAGTACGAGATGTTGTTCAATGATTCCGCAATAGGCCAGAATGAAAAAGAAGATATTTTTATAAAATTGAACAGGATAAAACAGCTTACACCAAAATATACCAACATAAAAATTGCATCTGCGTATAATATCGGATATATATACTCAAAAAAAGGTGATTCAGAGAAGGCAAGAACATTTTTATCCGAAGTGCTCGAAGCAACACCCTTTTCAACCAAACAAAGTTCATTGTGGATGAAATCAAAAACACTCCTTCTCGATCTTTACGGTTTAGAAGGCGAATTTTAATTGGATTTGGATAATGGGGAAATAATAGCAAACGAGGTTATCAACTCCTTAGAAATATCCCATTTCATCAGAAACATATACATAGAAAACACAAATTCTCCATGGAATGAAAAATCCTTTATCAAGAGAAAAAAGGATTATCTTGATGTTAAAATAACAATCTGGGAGGACGACCGGTTTCTATACGGGAGAATATACCGGCTATTCCTTTATATATTTGACGTACTTAATCCGCATTTTCAATACAAACCTCAGATCGCACCGGACGAAAATAAAGAACCTAAAATGAAGGAAAGGCATAATCAAATATGGAGTATTTATGTAGACAGCCGTATGGAAAGAAGGGGTATTGAAACATTTTATGATAAATTATTACGAAGAAATATCCTTATAGATGCCGAAAAGGAAATCACATGGGAAGAAACCAATGAAATTTTTCAAAAACTATGGGAAAAGGATTCCTATACCTACCAGGAAATAACTGATTATACGTACAATCTTAATAAATTAATAGAAAAACACACTCATGACACAGCTTATATGTTTGAAACTGAAATAAACAGGTATTTGCTTGAACCGTTTGTACAAAAACATATAGACAAGATCCCTTCAGCAACATTCAGGAATTCAATCAACGAGCTTTTAAACTTTACTGCTTATAATTGTAAAGATATATATATTGAATCGTCATATTTTGGAATATCTTTTTTTTATCAAAAAAAGGTTGTCTTTGAGATGATACCTACAAAAGAAAATAACCTGTTTCTAACGCTCTTCAATCCCGTATCAAATGCCTACGAAACCCGCGTAGTCACCGAAGATTCAAATATAACAGAAGTCCAGGGGCATATTAAAGAAATGTATAACAAAGTTTCTATAAACCCACACTTTTAAACACCAATTTATCTTCTCAGCCTCTTCAATGCAAGTTCGAAGGTGTATTCATACAAGTGCAAGCCTTTGCTGATCGCTGTGATTGTGCCGTCTTCAACGCCGATCTCCTGGCACATATACTCTTTTAAAAGTTGAATGGCAGCAAGATTTGACGGAAAACCTGCCCATAGATCCCAGCTACGAAAATACAGAACAAAATGCAACTTACCTTCCATCAGGCGCGTATCGATCAGGCGCAGACAAGGCGGATCTTCAAGCATAATATCCTGTGGCATGCCGACTTCCATGATAGCCTGATTCGTACCATACTTCCCCTGTTTGTATATCTCAATGACTTCCATAACAGGATTTACTCCAAGAGCATATTCTTTTCCTTCAACACACACTTTAGGATTCGTAAGTCTTTCTCCATATGTGTAAAGTTCATTGTCTGCCTTTTTATCTGTCATCAGGTACTGGAGGTATTCCTCAACATATTCCATGCTTGAAGGCGCAGGTATCCCGAGCTCCGACGGTATATCGGGGATCAAAGGTCTTGTTCCGGGATACTTTACATGAACCATCACAATGTCAAATTCCCTTCTCTTTTGTCCCTCAAAAGAACCCCTGTCTATTTTATATTCATGAATGCCATCTGTTTCAAAAATTTTGTAGACACATTGAAACCAAGCATCCGGCAGGTCCCTCGCCTCAATATAAACAGGTTTCATCTTTCCTCCATTACATAAATTAAACATTCAGCATTCAAAGTTAAATAAATGCGTTTTATTTGATTCTATCAAATAAATTGAAAAACAGCACTAAAAAGTATTATTATAAACCACATTAAGGAGGGCTCCATGTTTGTGAAACAGATTCAGGTTGGCCAGATGGCTGTTTTTGCATATATTGTAGGATGTAAAATCACGAAGGAGGCGCTCGTCATCGACCCTGCTGCCGAAGAAGAGAGATTGCTTGAAGAAGCAGTCGGTAAAGACTACCGGATAAAATACATTGTCAACACACATTCCCATATTGACCATGTTATGGGAAACAGACGGATGAAAGATCTTACAAATGCAAAGATCATCATCCACGAGAAAGAGTCGTCCAGCTTAATAAACCAGTCACCCCAGATGATGAGCATGTTCAATGCAGAACCTTCGCCGCCTGCAGATATTACTGTCAGGGATGGTGATTACATAACCATAGGCGAGACTTCTCTGGAAGTACTTCATACACCCGGGCATTCTCCCGGGAGTATTTCGTTATACCACAAAGGCATTGTATTCACCGGAGACACTCTTTTTGTCGGAGGCGTCGGAAGGACAGACCTTGGAGGCAGCTCATGGCAAGACCTTGTTTCTTCGGTTCACAATAAACTTTTCACCCTTCCTGATGAGACAATAGTTGCACCAGGCCACAATTACGGTGATTCGCCAAAAAGCACCATCGGTAGGGAAAAGGTACACAATCCATATGTCGGGCAAAGGGCTGGATATTAAAAAATCCTTCATAACTCAAGCAGTTATTCTTGCGGTTTTATTGATTGTGGCATGCTCATGCGGGACTGCACCTCAGGCACTTAAAAAAACCGAGCCGAAAATCGATCTCGTGCTTGGAGGCGGTTCAGCAAAAGGCTTTGCCCATGTTGGCGTAATAAGGGTACTTGAACAGGAAAAAATACCTATCCATATGATAATCGGGACAAGTGTCGGAAGTTTGATTGGAGGTATATATGCTTCCAATCCTGATAGCTTTCAGCTTGAATGGATAGCATTTAAAATTGACAAAAACGATATTCTTGATTTTTCAATAATATATTCAAAACTTGGTCCGGTCCAGGGTGCAAAACTCGAAACTTTTGTAGAACAAACAGTCAAAGTTAAAAAAGTTGAAGATACAAAAATACCCTTTTACCCGATAGCCACAGATCTTAATACAGGTGAAACAATCATCCTTGAAAAAGGCTCGCTTGCAAAAGCAATCAGGGCTTCATCATCTATACCCGGCATTTTTGCTCCTGTGACGTTCGGGAACAGAATGCTCGTAGACGGAGGAGTAACAAATAACGTTGCATGCGACATAGCAAAGAATAAAGGGGCGGATATTGTCATTGCAGTGAACCTGTTGAAGGATATCAAAGACTACGACATCGGTTCGGTCATTGATATTATTGCCCAGTCTGTAAACATCATGATGCATGAAAACAACAAGACAAAGCTGCAATATGCGGATATTCTGATAGAGCCTGAAACGAAAGGTGTTTCAATATTTGATTTTACTCAAAAAAAGAGGCTTATGGAAGAGGGAATGAGGGCAACAAAAGCAGTGATTCCAAAGATTAAAGGACTGATTCTACGATATGGGCAATAAACTATATTCAATATTTATCATTGCACTTTTTACATTATGACGTTTATCCTGAAAAAAATCATCACATGTGCCATTGTCCCACCCGGTTGTTTCATTGTTTTACTGCTTATATTCGCAGTCTTTTTAAAGAAAAAATCCCGGTTCTTTGCATTATTACTTGCAGTCCTGCTTTATTCCGGCAGCATACAGCCTGCCGGAGACCTGCTTTTAATGCCGCTTGAATATGCGTATAGGCCGCCTACATTAGCTGAAGTAAAAACGGGCAATGCATACGTGGTGCTCGGAGGCGGCGTGAATGATTTTGCGCCTGACTTAGATGGGGAGGGAACTCCAGGCAGCGAAGCATTTCTAAGATTAATCTGCGCTTACAGATTGTACAGAATCGATAAAAAACCGATAATCATTTCCGGCGGAATAATATTTGAAAGGCGTTCAGAGGCAGCGATAGCAAAGAGGATACTCTTATCCCTTGGAGTCAACGAAAAGGATATCCTTATGGAAGAAAAAAGCAAGGATACTTTTGAAAATGCAAAGTATGTAAAAGAACTATCGGATAAACATGGCATCAATAGAATAGTTCTTATTACAAGCGCTTTTCACATGAAAAGATCGATGATGCTTTTTAATAATTTTTTTAAGGGAACCATCCCCTGTCCGACCGGACACAGCACATCAAAAACTAAATATGATTTGCTCAGTTACCTGCCGAATGCAGGTAATTTAAGCGCTATTGCCATCGCAATGAAAGAATATATGGGAATACTTTTTTACACGATTTTTCCAATACCAAATCAAAGATGATATCAAGACGGCAAGTAAGAGGTGACGTAGGCATGCTACCTTTATGTCGAGGAACCGATGACGAAGCCAACGATGATAGCGCTTTGATTTGGCATTGGAATTACACTTTAAATCTTTGGATCATCACATCGTCTAACTTCTCTTTATCAAAAAGTACCATTAAAAGCCTGTCTACACCAATAGAAACACCTGTACAAGGTCCTTCAACTCTTGACAATGCCTCAAAAAACCCTTCATCCGATTCAAACGTTTTTTTACCAAGCTTTTCCCGTTCTCTGTTATCAATAACAAACCTGTTCCGTTGTTCTTCAGGATTGAGGAGTTCCGTATAACCATTTGCTATTTCTACCCCGCTTATGTATAGTTCAAACCGCTCAACCTTATTTGTATCTTTCTTTTTTGCCATCGTTGAGACAGATAAAGGCCAATCTTTAATAAAATAAGGAGCTTTCTC